>JBGTHX010000038.1:0-2158 GCA_041746055.1 Lewinella sp.
TGCCCTGCTCACCGAAACGCCCTGGGTGCAGGAGGCGCAGTCGGAGTCGGAGCAGCGCGCCCGCATCGCCGAGCTGTTCCAGCTCAAGCGACTGGCCGCCGAGCAGGCCGCGGCCCTGGTCAAGCTGTCCGCCCGGCAGCAATCCGACGGCTCCTACAGCTGGTTCCCCGACGGGCAACCCGACCGGTACATGACGCAGTACGTCCTCGAGACCCTGGCCCGCATGCGGCAACTCGGAGTGATCGCCGACGAGCAGCGCACCACCGTAGGACAGATCGAACGACGCGCCGTCGACTTTCTAGACGGACGCTTGGCCGACGACTACCGCCGCCTCTTCGCCAATGTGCGGGATTCGGTTGATCTGCGCAAGCGCTATCAGCCCACCGCGCTGCAGGTCCACTACCTCTACGCCCGGGCCATGGCGGACGCCCCCGCAACCGGAGAAGCGGCCGGGCCCCTGAATTACTTCCGCGACCGCGCCTTCGCGAGCTGGACGGACTACGGTCTCTACGAGCAGGCGCTTATCGCCATCGCGGCCCACGCGGAGCAGAATCCGGTAGCGACCACCATTCTGGAAAGCCTGCGCGAGCGGGCCCTCCACTCCGACGAAATGGGCATATACTGGAAGTACGAGGCCGGCTACCGCTGGAATAACCTGCCCATTGAGACCCACACCCGTCTGCTGGAGGCCTTCCGCCTGGTCGACCCCCGGCCGGAGGAGCTCGACGAAATGCGTCTGTGGCTACTCAGTAACAAGCGTACCAACCGTTGGGAGACCACGAAGGCCACCGCCGCGGCCGTGTATGCCCTGCTGAATACGGGTGACCAATACACCGTGGAGCAATCCGCCAAACCCCTGGAGGCGAGCTGGCCCGGTGCCTTCGGCAAGGTTCTCGGCAACCGCGTCACCGCCCTTCAGGGGGATGCAGAGGCCGGCACCGGCGAATTTACCGTACGTATAGCCGGGGAAGACGTCACCCGCGACCTCGCCTCCGTGAAGCTGCGCAACCGCGGCAATGACCTGGTGTGGGGCGGCGTGTTTTGGCAGTACACCGAAGTAGCCTCCGAAGTGAAGGAGAGCAATAACGGTCCGCTGACCCTGGAGCGTCAACTTTTCAAGCGGACGGGAGACCAGCTCTCCCCGCTGGCTGACGGCGAAGTCCTCACGCCGGGCGACCGCATCACCGTGCGCCTGACTGTGCGCAGCGACCGCGAGATGGATTACGTCCACGTCAAGGACCGCCGCGCCGCCACCTTCGAGCCCGTGGAATCCCTCTCCGGCTACCGCTATGACGGCGGACTGGGCTACTACTTCGCGCCGGGGGACCTGGCAACGAACTTTTTCATCGACCACCTGCCCAAGGGCACCTACACCCTCGAGTACGACCTCTTCACGACCTACGCCGGTTTTTTTAGCAATGGCCTTGGCCGCGTGGAGTGCCTGTATGCTCCCGAATTCGGGGGAAATAGTGGTGGGGGGAGGGTTTTGGTACGGTAGGGGTTAGCTTGTAGCGTGTAGTGGGTAGCCTACACGCTACAAGCTACACGCTACAAGCTAAAGCTTCAGCTTCTCAATCCGCTCAGCCAGCACATCCCGGTAACTCTTACCCACGGGGAGGTAGCTGATCTTGCCCTTTTCCTTTACCTCTACCTGGTTGCCGTCGAGGGCTTCGATGCGGGTGAGGTTGACGATGTAGCTGCGGTGGATGCGCTGAAATTCGTTGGAGGGGAGCTTGTCTTCCAGCGACTTCATGGTCTGGAGGGTGATGACGCGGTCTTCCGGCAGGCGGATGATGACGTAATCCTTGAGGCCTTCGATGTAGACGATATCGTCGAGGTTGACGCGGACGAGCTTCTTGTCGGCCTTGACGAAGAAGTAGCCGGGTCCGCCGTCCTGCACGGGGAGGGCCTTGGCCTTCTGCTTGAGCTCGGCTTGCTCGACGGCGCGGTTGCAGGACTGGAGGAAGCGGTCCATGCTGATGGGCTTCACCAGGTAGTCGAGGGCATTGAGCTCGAAGCCGTCGAGGGCATAGTTGGGGTAGGCCGTGGTGAAGATGGTGACGGGCGGGTCGGTGAGACCGCGGAGGAAGTCGGTGCCCGTGAGTTGGGGCATGTTGATGTCGAGGAACATAAGGTCGACGTCTTCCCGGTTGATGAC
>JBGTHX010000039.1:0-2813 GCA_041746055.1 Lewinella sp.
TGCGCCTGAAGGAGTTGAACCGCATGATGAGCACCATCGGCGAGATCTACAGCGTACCCTTCCTCATGTTCTACCGGGGATACGAGTACAAGGAGATCGCCGCCCACCTGAATATCCCCATCGGCACTGTTAAAAGCCGAATCTTCCTGGCCCGCCAGAAGATGAAGGGCATGATCGGCAACCGCGTCTGATCATTCCGCTTTAGCACAGGCACTTTGAACCAAATTTTTATTTTGAGAGAGATAGAGAGATTTTGAGAGAGACTTTTTGAGAGACTGATTAACCATAACAAACGCCAGCACAGCACTTGACGCAGACACTTTGAACTTCTTTTTAGATACAAACACTGTGAAATTTTTGTACACAGACACTTGAGCAACATTGTTTTTCCAGTACCTGTTTTCTGAACACTATGGACGGTTTATTAATCTTCCGACACTAAACAACACATCGTGGTTCGACCGGAGTAAAGTAGCACTTGACAATTGCCCTTTCCAATTAACCGGACGATTCCTCACAGCAGTTTTACATTATCCAACCCGGTGAGGCGTAACCCCATCGATTTTGACCTCTAGAGGGCCGGCCGTTCGCCGGCCCTTTTATTTTTGGCTCCCTCCAGGGGCTTATCTTTATCGCATGGACGAGTCCTTTATCCAGAAGCTGTACCACGAACACCACCGGATCAACAAGCTACCCTCCCCCCGCCTGATCGAGGACTGGCTGGACGGGCTGCTCCAATTCCTCTTTCCGGAATTCAGCAGGCTGCGCTTCGACAGTGAGCGCACCTTCCGCCTCCACTACCTTACCAATGACCTGAAGCTCTACACCATCCTGGATGCGATGAGCGCCGAGTTGCCCGACGTTCCCGACCGCATTCGTGCCTCCTTCGAGGAGCGCCTGCCCGCTATTCGCGAGAGTCTGATCGAGGACGCGGAGGCCATCCTGGCGGGCGACCCCGCGGCCGTAAGCCGCACCGAGGTGATTACTACCTATCCCGGCTTCTACAGTCTGGCCGTATACCGCATCGCCCACGCCGTTCATTCCCTCGGGGTGGGCCTGCTTGGCCGCATGCTGTCCGAGATCGCCCACGGCAAAACCGGCATCGAGATCCATCCGGCCGCGGTGATCGGGCGCCGCTTCTGCATCGACCACGGTACCGGCGTCGTGATCGGGGAGACGGTGATTATCGGCGATGACGTCAAGATGTACCAGGGGGTCACCCTGGGTGCCCTCAGCGTGAAGAAAGAGATGGCCCGCACGAAGCGGCATCCCACCATAGAAGACGGCGTAGTGATCTACGCCGGAGCCACCATCCTGGGGGGCGACACCGTCATCGGCGCGGGTAGTATCATAGGTGGAAATACCTGGATCGTCAGGAGCGTACCGGTAAACAGCCGTATCTACTACCGGGAACCGAAAATCGACTGACCGGCCGCCGACCCAACACGTCATTCACGCAAGGCGCAACCGACTATTAATCACTACCTTTGCGCCCTTATCCATCGCGTGGGCCGGAGAATATTGGCTTACGTCCAGACAAGCCTGCATGAATCCTATCCCGGAAATCACCCCCGCCGAAGAAGAGGTGGTGTACTTTGACGAGCTCGATCTCGTAGACGAATTACTCGATGCCCTGGACGACATGGGCTTCGATAAATGTACCCCCATCCAGGCCAGGGCCATTCCGCCCTCCCTCGAAGGACGCGACGTCCTGGCGGTGGCTCAGACGGGCACCGGCAAGACCGCGGCCTTTCTGCTGCCCATCCTCGATAAGCTCACCCGCAACCCCACTAAGATGGTCAACACCATCATACTGGAACCTACCCGCGAGTTGGCCCAGCAGGTAGACCGCCAACTGGAGGGTTTCAGCTTCTATACCCCCGCCTCCTCGATTGCCATCTATGGTGGCCGCGACGGCCACAGTATGGCCCGTGAGTCCAAAGCCCTCAAAACCGGAGCGCCGCTGGTGGTCGCCACCCCCGGCCGGTTGATCGCCCACCTCGATCTCGGTTACGCCGACCTGAGTGGCGTGCGCCACCTCGTGCTCGACGAGGCCGACCGTATGCTCGATATGGGCTTCGTCAACGACATGATCAAGATTATCGACATGCTCGATAAGGACAAGCTCCAGATCCTGTTCTACTCGGCCACTATGCCCAGCAAGATCCGCAAATTCAGTAAGGAAATCCTCCGTAATCCCGTCGAGATCAGCATCGCCATCTCCAAGCCCGCCGAGAAGATCGATCAGATGGCCTTCGACGTGGCCGACTGGGCCAAGATCAGCCTGATCGAGCACATTCTGAAGGACAAAAAGGACCTGGAGCGCATCCTCATCTTCTGCGGCCGCAAGAAGACTGTGCGCGATCTCACGCGCCGCCTGCAGCGCAAGGGCCACAAGGCCGAAAGCGTCTCCTCGGACCTCGAACAGCAGGAACGGGAGGATCGCCTGAGCGACTTCCGCTCCGGTAAGATCCCCATCGTCATCGCTACGGACGTACTCAGCCGAGGTATCCACATCGACGGCATTGACCTCGTGATCAACTTCGACGTACCGGGCGATGCCGAGGATTATGTCCACCGCATTGGCCGTACCGCCCGCGCCTCAGCGGAGGGTGAAGCCATTACCCTTATCAGCAAGGAAGACCGGCAGCGCTTCAAGCGAATCGAGGAACTGGTGGAGAAGAAGGTCCGGCGTGTTCCCCTGCCCGACGAACTGGCCGACGCCGAGCCCGGACAGGGTAGCAGCGGCGGAGAGGACAAGGGTGGCCGGGGCCGGGGCCGGGGGCGTGGTCGGAGCCAGAGTGGCAAAAAGT
>JBGTHX010000040.1:0-5559 GCA_041746055.1 Lewinella sp.
AGTATTGCCTTGCCGGTGATCCCGCTCCGGACGCCGCCGCCGAACTCACGGCGGGCCGGGTCGATAGCCTCTTCGCCACACCCAATAGGGCGCGGGACGTCAATATCAACTACGGGGATTACTATTACCTCGAAGCGCTCAATAAACCGGAAGCGGGGACATAACCTACGGATGGGACCAGAACCGGATCGGATCGACCGCCTCGCGGTCCTTGCCCAGCAGCACCTCGAAGTGGAGGTGGGGCGTAGTGCCGCGGGCGTTGCCGGTGTCACCTACCGTGCCGAGGGGCTCGCCGGCCCGTACCGCGTCAAACTCTTCCACCGACCAGTCGTCGAGGTGGGCGTAGTCGAAGAGCCGGCCGGTACCATCGCGCAGATAGAGCTGCCGGCCTCCGCTGCCACCTTCCTTGAGGCGCTCCACGAAGCCGTCGGTAACGGCCACGACGGGCGTTCCCCTGGGAGCCTTAATGTCGATCCCCTGGTGGCTGCGGCGGCCGCCCCGGGCGTCCCCGAATACGCTGATCACCGCGTCGGTCGTAAAGCCCTCGACCGGAAAGGTGTAGGCGGACGCGGGGCGCCGGCCAGGCGCTGCTACGGGAACCTCGGCTTTGATCACCAGCGTAGTATCACCAACGGTAAGTTCCGTCGCGGGAAGCCGCTGGTGGGCCCAGGTGCCGACCATCGTGAGCACGACGGCCGCCTCGAGTAACAGCATCTTGGTAAGCAATACAGCGTGTGTTGGTTACCGGAAAAACCCCCGGGGGTGGCCAAAAGTTAAGTTAAAGTCGGTTGCGACCGGCATAACGTATTGTAAAATAGCATTTTATGATTAAGTCTTTTGCCTGTATCCCGCTTCTCTGCTTGGTATTTACGGCCTGCGGTGACGCGCCGGAGCCCTCCGTTGCGGAGCCCACGGAAGCCCAACCCACCACCAATATCCGGATGGCCGCCGCCGACGGTTCCGGGGGCTGGACCGAGATCACCGAGGCCACCCGCGAGCCGGACCACCTGGCTCAGGCCATCCCCTTCAAGTTCCAGATGGAGGGCCCGGCCTGGGAGAACGAGAACGTAGGCTTCCGCCTGTACTTCGATGAGCGCAACGCCATCGACATCTTCGGCAAACGGAAAACTGACATGGTCCTCGACAGCGTAGGCACCCGGGAGCTGGGGCCCGACCAGAACTACCATAACCTGGCCGGCTGGGGCATGGACGTCCTGAAGGTGGGCACCTCCCTCGGCGCGGGCAGCATCGGGCTCATGATCGGCGACAGCGCCTACCACCTCGGGGACGCCCGGGAGGAGCACTTCCGGCAACTGGAGGAGGGCCCCGACGGCGCCCGCTTCGTGCTGAATTATAAGGGCTGGCAGGTAGCCGGCCGGGAGCTGGATCTCGAGTGGGAGATCGGCATCGGGCCCGGTACCTGGGGGTATGAGTCCACGGTTACCTTCACGGGACTGCGCGGCGACGAGGAACTGCTCACCGGCATCGTGAACCTGCACAGCGATACGCTCTATACGGAGGAACGGGGCGACCGCTTCGTGATGTACACTTACGGTCCGCAGGCGGAGCTCGACAACGTCCTCGGCATGGCCGTGACCGCTCCCCGCTCCGAAGTGCTGGGCACGGGCGAATTCGCTCCCGAAGGCGGACCCATCACCTCCACCTACTATGTGCGGCTGAAGCTGGCCGACGGTAAGCCGACCACCTACCGCTTCACGGCGGGCTGGGAGCCGGGTAATCCGGCCTTCGGGGAGCGGGAAGGTTTCCCCGCGGAGATCTACTGACGGACCAGCAGCCGCGTGGTCACCTTACCGGCGCGCAGCAGGTAGATACCGGCGGGCAGGTCGGCGGGCAGGTCGATGCCGCCGGTGACGGGGTAGCGGCCCACTTCGCGGCCCGTGATGCTGTGCAGCACTACTTCGGTGGCGGCGGCGGGGGCCAGGAAGCTCACCCGCTCGCCGGCGCGGGCCGGGTTGGGGTAGGGGACGGATTGCGCGGCGGCGTTGACGTTCACACTGAGCACGTCGTAGGTGGTGCGGGTGCCGTCGTAGTCGAACTGGCTCAGGCGGTAGAAGTTGGTACCGCTGGCGGCGGTAGCGTCGGTGTAGTTGTAGTGGACGACGCTTTCGGTGTTCCCCTTGCCGGTCACCCGGGCTACCTCGGAGAAGGACTCACCATCGGAGCTGCGCTCGATGAGGAAGTAGTCGTTTTCGATTTCGGCGGCAGTCGACCAGGTGAGCTCGGTGCCGGTGGCTTTGGATTTTGCTTCCCAGGAGATCAGGGATACCGGGAGGGCTCTGGCAGCAGCGTCTCTTACTGCTTGCTGACCAGCAGTAAAACTCATAGGGCTAGTCGTGACACCCGTATTGGTATAGGTAACGCCACCAAAAACAAATTTAGAATCAGTAGCATCGCCTATTAAAATAAAGTCGGAAGCTGCCGAAGTTATATCGACGTCTTGATTGATTGTAAGCTGATCTGCTCCACCAACCTGGACTGTAACCATGCGTCCTATGGACAACTGTGCAACAGTTTCTGGGCAGCCAGATGGGAGAGTTCTAGAGAGCGAATTTTGGGGCTGAGATACAATTATTTTACCGTTAGAGATTAATCCAGTGCCAGTAAATGCATCAGTGCAGGTTCCACAAAAAGTTTTGTTCTGATTATTGAGGTTGCACGTGAATTGTCCAAAGGAGCTGAGACTAATCCCAAAAATAAAAGCAATAGCAAGTATGGTCTGCTTCATGGTAGTGTGTGTTGATAGTGTGAGTAAAAAGCGAAAAACCGGGGTCGGAGAACAAGGGCTATAGCCCCGTTCCGCTTCCGGCCCTCTAAAGTACGTAAATGCCGGAGATCTTAGTGTTATGAAAACAATAAGCTTCGGCCGGCAACGTTGGCGCAGGCTGTACATCCCCCGATAAGTGATTGATGTGCCAACATTTACGCCGTTGGGCGCCACACATTTTTGTTCGGGACATATGGCGTGGCGGCCAAAATTTAGAGAAAAGATGTCACGCGCATGACGTGGCTACCGCACTACTAACCGCGAGAAGGCGCTCCCCACCTGGAGCACGTAGACGCCGGCCGGTAAGTTAGCGGGCAGCTCGATTGGCCCGGCGCCGGGGAATCGGCCGACCTCCCGGCCGGTAAGGGTGTGCAGCACTACTTCGGTGGCGACGGGCGTCAGGAAGCTCACCCGCCCGCCGGCACGGGCCGGGTTGGGGTAGGGGGCTGATTCCGCGGAGGCATGGACCATCACGCTCAGCACCCCATAGGTGGTGCGGGTGCCGTCGTAGTCGAACTGGCTGAGGCGATAGAAATTCATGCCCGCGGGGGCGGTGGCATCGGTGTACTCGTACCCGATCACGCCATCGGTGTGGCCCTTACCGGGAACCCTGGCTACTTCCGCAAAGCTTTCCCCGTCGGCACTACGCTCCAGCAGGAAGTAGTCGTTGTCGGTTTCGGTGCTGGTGGTCCAGCTGAGGGATACGGTGCTTGCACGGGAAGTCGCAAACCAGTCGATCAGGGATACCGGTAGCGCGCGGGCTTCACTTCGAATGCGGTCTTGCGCAGCCTGCAGATTATTGGTTGGTCCGCCCTTGGTGGTATAGGTGTCCCCTCGGTATACGAACTCCGCCTGACCTTCAGTGGTGGACGAGGGTCCACTCAGCGTGAAATTTATAGCTCCTGCATCGGCTACTACGGTCGGATCGAGTATCAGCTTATCGTTTATACCTAGTGTGACCTGGAAAGCACCCAGGGTCATGGGGGCGAAGTTTCCGCAACCACCCGGCAGGGTCACGCTGATCTGGCTGACCCCAGAATTGTTGACTACGAAAGTACCCTGCAGGGATCCCCCGGGATAAGAGCCGTTGCATTTATCACAGAAGTACCCGGTAGTACCAGGTTTGGCGCTGTCTTTGGCGTTGTTGTTAGTGGCGTATAAGCAAGATTGGGCCATCAGGAAATGGCTGCATCCCAGTAGGAATGCAATAGCGAAGAAACCCTGTTTCATGGTAGTGGAAGGTGTGTTGTGATAGTGTGGGTAAGAAAGCTGAAGGCTGACCGGAAGGGAGACGGACTAACTTTGACCCCCTTCCATGACAGCTCTTCGAATGTAAGGTGTAACAGTCAATTTCCGCGCCTTTTCGCGCAAATAAAAGCGGCCGGTACGTGATTACATCACGTACCGGCCGCGGCTGGTTAAAGAATGAGTTGGAGTGGCCCGGAAGGCCGGTCTGACGGACTACCGGACGACCACGCGGTGGTTGGTACCACCCGCCTGGAGCAGGTATACTCCGGCGGACAGCTCACCCGGCAGGGCGATACCCTGGGCGGCGGTTTCCGGATTCAGCACGAAGCGGGCTACTTCCCGGCCGTCGAGGGAGAGCAAGCTGGCGGCCGGCGTACCCATGGGGGCCTGGAAGTTGAGTTGCTGTCCGGCCCGCGCGGGGTTGGGGTAGATTCCGGAGAGATGACCGCTGTCCTCCACGCTGATCGGGAAGACCGCGTAACTGGTGCGCGCGCCGTCGAAATCCTGCTGGCTCAGCCGGTAGTAGTGGGTGCCACCGCCCACGGGCCGGTGGTGAAACTGGTAGGTGAGCAGGGAGTGGGAGGAGACCCGCCCGTCGATACGGCCTACTTCCGTGAAGGTGCGTCCGTCGTGGCTGTACTCCACCGCGTAGAAGTCGTTTTCCTTCTCCTCCACGGAGGCCCAGCGCAGATTGACGCCCTCGGCGTCGCGGGCGGCCGTCCAGTACTGTAGGGTCACCGGCAGGGAGGTAGCGTAGCGGCGCAGGTCCGACTCGGCGTCGGAGAAGGAACCAAAGGTACCGGGAGCCCTGTCATTGAAGTAGGGAATGCCGTGATAGGTGAGTCTAGAAGTACTGGTCTCTCCCTTCAGGGTCAGCGCGGTGGCGTTGCCGTCCGGGTTGAGCTTGTTGGGGATGATGAGCAGGTCCTGGTCGCCAATGGTAATGTTAACATTACCCAGCGTAAGGACGGTCTCTCCGCAGGTCTCGGGGAAAGTGATGGTCGATTTGCCTGCATCGGCCACGTATATGTCTCCGGTGATGGAGGTGAGGCCGTCGGCAAACTGGGCCTGGCAATCGCACAGGCTTTGAGTTTTGGTAACGACACACTGGGAAAAGAGGGTGGGTGCGCCTGCCAATAGGCACGCGGCTGCGAGAATAAGACGTTTCATTGGATTGTGTTGCATAGTGAAAAAACCAATAATCATCGGCTAAAAAGCGGACCATTATTGCTGTCGTCAGGCCAAACTGATAAGCGGAACATCCCGGGAAAAATTCGGGGAGGGTCGCGCTTGTAGGTCAGGCCTGCAACAATTAAAAGCAAATCTATAGCTTATTGTTCAGACGGGCAAGAATTTTAAAATAAAAAAAAGGGTCCCGGCGCAATGGCCGGGACCCCTCGGGAAATCTCTCAACTATTTCTTATCGCACTACAATGCGGCTGCTCTCGTGACCTACCCGCAGCCAGTAAGCTCCCGGGGCCAGGCCGGTAGGCAGCGCCAGGCGACCGGGTTCGCCGGCGGTGGCG
>JBGTHX010000041.1:0-2749 GCA_041746055.1 Lewinella sp.
AGGGCAAAAGAGGGGGGCAGATCGATCAGGTCAGTGACCGCGAAGGCCAGGGTGGGCAGCGCTACCAATTGCAGGAAGAGTCCGAGCAGAAGCACCCGCGGGCGCTCGTACAGTCCCAGGAAATCGTCGTAACGCAGACTCAGCCCGATCGAAAACATGATCCCGGCCAATACCGCGGTAATTAATGTATCGACCATTTTATTTCCCTGGATTTTTGCGTATGAAATTTTACTGCTAACTTTGTTGTGCTAACGGACAATAACTTCTGTCGGATAGATTGCAGCATAGAATCCGTTAAGGGGCCTCATCGTTGTCCCAACAAAGAATAATAGGGTTTTAGGTGTTTATTTCCGGACCGGCTGCGCCTGCGCGACCGGTCTTTTTTTGTGGTAAAGACTAATCTTCCCGGGGGTGTCGTTACATTGCGCGGAAGGGTTTCTCTCGGTTTTACCCCTTTTTTGGCGTGACTGCCGGCGCACCTCTTCCATCCCAAAAAGCTTTAACCGCCAGGTAATATGAAGTTAATCCGTACCCTGCTGCTTATCCTGTGTTGCGCTACGGCGCTGCAGGCGCAGGACATTCATTTTTCGCAGTTTTACATGTCTCCCCTCAACCTCAATCCGGCCATGACGGGGGTGATGAACTGCAACAGCCGCATCGCGGTGAACTACCGCAGCCAGTGGGCTTCGGTGCTGGGCAACAACGCCTTCCAGACCTACAGCGTAAGCTACGACCAGCGGATCGCCGTGGGCCGCAACGACTTCTTCGGTATCGGCGGCACCTTCTGGGGAGACCGCGCCGGGGAGGCGGACTTTGCCACCACCACCGGGAAGGTAAGCGCCAGCTATTCCAAGAAGATGGGCGGAGACCGGAAATTCGGTAACTATCTGGTAGCCGGTGCCGAACTCGGCGCCGCGCAGCGAAGCCTCAATTTTCTTGCCCTGCGCTGGGGCTCCCAGCACAACGGCGACGGCGGCTACGACCCCACCGCGCCCAGCGGGGAAAACGGCCTCGACCGCGACCAGTTCCTCTTTGCCGATATGGCGATGGGCTTGCTCTGGTTCATGGTCTTCGACGAGAACAACAACCTGTACGCCGGTGGCTCCTTCCACCACCTCAACCGCGCCAACCAGAGCTTCGACAGCGACGGGGAAGACCTGCTCTACAGCCGCTTTACCGCCCACGCCGGCGGTGAGTTCATGATGAATGGCCGCTTTGGTCTGGTCCCGGGCGTTATCATCATGAGCCAGGGGCCGAGCTTCCAGGTCAATGCCGGTACCAACCTCAAATTCTTGCTGGACGGCGGCCGGGGAGACGCCAACCAATCCTTCCAGGTGGGTCTTTGGACGCGCATCAGCAACCGCCTAGACCAGAGCGTGCTCACCGATGCCCTCATCCTCAGCACCCGCTTTGACTACGAAAACTTCGCGCTCGGCTTCAGCTACGATATCAATACCAGCGACCTTAAGGTAGCGACCGACGGCAACGGCGGTTTCGAGCTTTCTCTGATGTACAAGATTTGCGGCAACCAGCGCCGCGGGGTCTATTGCCCCACTTTTTAAGTCTACTCACCTAAGCCTATCTCTCATGTTCGGAAACGGAAAAGAAGTCAAAAAACCAGGTACCTCATCCTCCCCGGGCTCGTCGGGACCGGCGGCCTCCTACGGGGTCAACACCATCGACGAGCACACCACCATTAAGGGTGACGTGGAGGCCGGAGGAGACATCCGCATCGACGGCAAGCTCATCGGCAACCTCAGCTGCCGCGCTAAGGTGATCATCGGTGAACAGGGGCAGGTAGAGGGAGATATCGAATGCGAACACGCGCTCGTCGAGGGGAAGTACACGGGAAACATCCTGGTCCGTGACCTCCTCACCATCAAGGACACCGCCCGCATGAGCGGGAGCATCCGCGCTTGCAAAATGGCCGTCGGATCCGGCTCCATGATCGACGGACGCTGTACCGTAACCGGCGACGCCGGCATCACCGCGGCTCCTCCAGCCCCCAAGCCGGAGCCCAAGCCACAACCAAAAGCCACTAACGGTGCCGCCGTCGGGGCCTAAGGGCAACGACGCAAGAGCCTGGTCCAAGTACATGGGACTGGGCGCGCAGCTGATCGGTACGATCGGGGTCTGCGTATTTATCGGCATCTGGCTGGACGGGCAGCTCGGCACCAATCCCTGGCTCACCATCGCGATGAGCCTGCTGGGCGTCATCGGCGGACTTTACATCAGTATCCGCGACCTCCTGTAAGCCATTCGAAGCTGATCCCTCCCCCCGGCCGCAGTTGAAACACTTCGTCCGGCAGGGGCGCCGCCTGCAACAGCCGCGGATAACCTCCTATGGTCTGGGCATCCGGACCGAGCAGGATCGGGCCCGACCCGGTCCACTGTACCGTACCCGGGAGTACCGGACTGCTGAGCAGTTCCGGCAATCCGGCCTCGGGCGGCGTACCGCCCGCCAGGCGGATTCCCTGCCGGTCGGAACGCTGCCCAACGGTGAATGGGGTCTCCAACAAGTAACGGCGTAGGGTGTAGCCCGCCAGCCGCCACTCCGGCCCGGGCATCACCGGTACGCTCACGACGTCGGGGAAAACCCGTGGCCGGTCTTCGGTCCTAAACTTTACAGGCTGGTAGCTTTGTTCCGTATCGGTAACCCGAATAGCTACGCCCGATGCAGGCTCAGTGGTACCCGGTAGCCCCGGCTCCACGCTGCCCAGTACGCGGGGGAGATCCCACTTACCCCGCA
>JBGTHX010000042.1:0-4556 GCA_041746055.1 Lewinella sp.
AGGGCGCTGCGCAACATCGTATAGGTTTTGTGCCGGTAAGGTAAGGTGGAATCGGACCGACAATAAAATCAAGCCGCCCTTTGTAGGTTAGGTGGCAAAGCCTTACCTTCGCCCGACTTTTGCAGAACCTCCGGCCCGGTAACGTGCGCCTTAAAATAAGAATCGTATGAAAAGGACTTTTCAACCCTCCAAGCGCAAGCGTGTCAACAAGCACGGATTCCGCTCCCGCATGTCGACCAAGAACGGCCGTAAGGTACTGGCCCGTCGCCGCGCTAAGGGACGCTACAAGCTGACCGTCAGCGACGATACCTACAAGAAGTAACTGATACCACCGGATTAACTCCCGGCAGGTTGCAAAATTTGAAAGCCCCCCTTGCGTCAAGCATCGGGGGCTTTTTCATGTAATTCCCAGGTATGCGCGTACTTATTCAGCGGGTGGCCGAAGCCTCCGTTACCATAGCGGGGACCGTCACCGGATCGATCGGCAGCGGCCTGCTCGTCCTGCTCGGGGTGGAGGAGGCTGACTCCTTCGAGGACGTCGACTGGCTCTGCGGCAAGATCAGCCGCCTGCGCATCTTCTCCGACGCGGAGGGGAAGATGAACCTGAGCGTGACGGACGTAGGCGGCGGATTACTGGTCGTCTCCCAGTTCACCCTCTTCGCCAGCACGAAGAAGGGCAATAGGCCCGGCTTCACCCGCAGTGCCGGACCCGCTGTGGCAATCCCGCTATACGAGCAATTCGTGGCCCGGCTTGCGGAGGTAGCCGGCTGCCCCGTAGCCACCGGCGAGTTCGGGGCCGATATGCGGGTGGCCCTGGTGAACGACGGGCCGGTGACGATCTGGATGGATTCGCGGGATCGGGAGTGAAAGGAAGGACGAGGGATTCAGGGATTGGGAGACCGGGGACGGGTACCCGGGACTAGGGATTCACGTCTGAGGGCTCGAAACTGCCGATCCACTTCCTACTGGAGAAAGTCGTCGAATCAGCTCACAAATCCACCCCCGCAAATCGCAAATCAAACCTCCTCCCCCAACCCTTCCACCCTAGACAAGAACAGCCCCTGCGGCGGCGCCTGCCCCACCGAGATCCGCTCCCCGCTTTCCAGGGCCGCCTCCAGCTCGTCGGGGGGGATCTCGCCTTTCCCCACGCGGATGAGCTGGTGGACCAGGATGCGGATCATGCCCCGCAGGAAGCGGTCGGCCACGAAGCGGAAGCGGTAGCGCCCTTCCCCTTCGTCGTGGAAGGTGGCCTCGCGCAGGTCGCAGTCCGTGGTATTGTGGCGGTCGGGGGTAAGGCAGAAGGCACGGAAATCGTGCCGGCCGGTGAGCGGGCGCAGCGCCATCTCCATGGCCCAGGTGTCCAGCTCGGGCAGGTCGAGGTAAGTGCTGAAGGGCGACAGGAAGGGGTCGGGCCGCGTATGGAAGTGATAGTCGTAGGTCCGGGCCGTGGCATCGTAGCGGACGTGGGCGTGGGTCGGCACTTCCCGGACCGCGTAAAGGACGATGTCGTCGGGCAGCACCTTATTCAGGACGAAGAGCCAGTCCGGGCGCAACTCGTCTTCCGCGTCGAAGTGGAGATAGTAGTCCGAGGCGTGCACCCCGGCATCGGTACGGCCGCAGCCCACGACCTTGGTGTCCCGCCCCTGCACCCGCGTCACCGCCGCCTCGAGGGTCGCCTGTACGCTGGGCACGTCGCCCGACTGCCGCTGCCAGCCCCGGTAGGCGGTACCGCGATAGGCGAGCCGAACAAAATATCTCCGTGGCATGCTGTAAGGTAGCGCAATGCCCTAGCTTACATCTCCCAAAACCATCACATGCACATCGCCATCATCGGCAACGGGATCGCCGGCATCACCTGTGCCCGCTGGCTCAGAAAACTGGACGACGACGTCCGGATCACGGTGATCTCCGACGAGACCGACTTTTTCTTCTCCCGCACGGCCCTGATGTACGTGTACATGGGCCACCAGCGGTGGGAGGACCTGCAGCCGTACGAACCCTTCTTCTGGCCCAAGAACCGCATCGACCTGCGGCGGGGCTACGTGGAGGGCATCGATCCGGAAGGGCACACCCTCACCTTCGCCGGGGGCGAGAAGGTGCACTACGACAAGCTGCTACTGGCCACCGGCAGCCGGTGGAACAAATTCGACTGGCCGGGGCAAGACCTGAAGCGGGTCGGCGGACTCGTCAGCACCCAGGACCTGGAATACCTGGAGGAGGTCACCCCCGAGATCCAGCAGGCCGTGGTAGTCGGCGGCGGCCTCATCGGCATCGAACTGGCCGAGATGCTGCACAGCCGGCACATCCCCGTGCAGCTGCTGGTGCGGGAGGGCAGCTACTGGAGCAATACCCTGCCCCGCGAAGAGAGCGAGATGGTAAGCCGCCATATTCAGAGTCATGGCATCGGGCTACTCCACGACACGGAGCTGGCCGAAATCCACGACAATGGGTCGGGCGCGGCCGGGGCCATCAGCACCCGGGACGGGCGGCGCATCGACTGCCAGTACGTGGGCCTGACGGCCGGGGTGCACCCCAGCGTGGACTTTCTCCGCGATACGCCGGGACTGGAGATCGGCAAGGGCATCCTGGTGGATGATTACCTGCGTACCTCCCTGCCGGACGTGTACGCCGCGGGCGACTGCGCCGAAGTGCGCAACCCGCGCCCGGGCCGCAAATCGATCGAGGCGGTCTGGTACACCGGCCGCATCATGGGCGAAACCGTCGCCTATACCCTGATCGGCCGGCCGGTACGCTACGACCCGGGCATCTGGTTCAACTCCGCGAAGTTCATCGACATCGAGTACCAGGTATACGGCGAGGTGCCGGCTCACGGTCGCGACGGCCTGTCCACCCTGTACTGGGAGCACCCGGAGGGTGAAAAATCGGTGCGCATCAACTACGAGGAAAGCAGCGGCGCCGTGCGCGGCTTCAACCTGATGGGGATCCGCTACCGCCACGAAGTGTGCGAGAAATGGATCCGGAAGGAGACCCACATCGAGGCCGTACTGCAGGACCTGGGGATGGCCAACTTCGACCCGGAGTTTTACGAGCAGTACGAACAGCCCGTCGTGGACCTGTACAACCGCCAGACCGGCAATAGCCTGCAACTGAAGAAAAAGCGCGGCCTCGACGCCGTCCTGCGTTTCCTGAATTTCAAGACCCGCGCTCCCCGCGCCATATCTACCCCCGATGTCCGGTAAGTACTCCCCCAAGACTGGTCTGCAGTACGCGGGACTGGCCCTCTTCGCCCTCAGCCTGGTGATCTTCACGACCATGCTCGGGCTCGACAACTACCGCTTCGACGCGGAGATGCTCACGGCCCCCTTCGAGTCGCAGTCCCACCAGGACGCCCTGCTGCGGGCGGCCGACGACAACGGGCTGTTCAACCAGACATACGCGACCAGCTTCTCGGGAGTGAGCGCCCTACAGGGGACCTTCCGCGACGCCCAGACCATCGTGAATGCCGAGATCGACGCCAACGGCGTGCCGGAGGGTAAGCAGCGGTGGGAGGTGGAATTGCCCGACTGGCAGTTCAAGAGCCAGCAGGTGACCTGGCTGAAGGCGGCGGCTACCGGTCCGGTGGAGCGGAATCCCTGGCTCTTTCTCTTCCTCACGATCGGACTCGGTGCCCTGGGCGGCATCCTGTACATGATCCCCAAGTTTCAGGGGCAGCCCGGTATCAAGAACGACCACATTTACCACAGCTCACTGACGCGCGGGCTGCACTACGACTGGCGCGACCTCTTCATGTGGGGGGCGATCATCGGCATCATTGGCTACGGTTTCTGGTACATGGACAAGGCCTGGTTCTGGCCAGCCGTATCGCTGGCCCTCGTGGTGGTGATCGTGTGCCTGGTCTTTTTCGTGGAGCGAAGCCGGGGCCGCAACATCCGCGACGCGGGGCCGGACACCTTGAGTGCTTATCTGGGTATTGTCGCCGGAGTGTACTTCATGGCCTTCTACGTGCTGCTGTACTGGGCCAACCAGCACGTGGTGGCCTGGGTGGAAATGGTGGACCCCCTGAGCCGGATGCTGAGCGGGGGCGAGGCGAGTCAGTGGTTCCTGTACGGACTCATGTACACCCTTATCATCCTGGTGATGGGCGTACGGATGATCGCCAAGTACCGCCACAACAAGTACCAGCTGCTGCGGACGGGCTCGGTAATGTTCTTCCAGACGGCCTTTGCCTTCCTCATCCCGGAGATCCTGGTGGCGCTCAATAAGCCGTGGTACGACTTCAAGGACATCTGGCCGCTCAACTACGACTTCTTCTTCGGCTGGCAGCTCGACCAGTTCCAGAGTGCGGGGGCCATCGGCATCTTCATGCTGGTGTGGGGCATCCTGCTCATCATCGTGGGCGTACCGCTGATGGTCCACTTCCTGGGCAAGCGGTGGTACTGCAGCTGGGTGTGCGGCTGCGGCGGACTGGCCGAAACCATGGGCGACCCCTGGCGGCAGCTGAGCGATAAGAGCCTGCGCGCCTGGAAATTCGAGCGGTGGATCATTCACGGCGTACTGGTGGCGGCCATCGTGATGACGGCCATGACGCTGTACAC
>JBGTHX010000043.1:0-7420 GCA_041746055.1 Lewinella sp.
GTTCGCAGCATGCCGCCCATCCCGATCTGGCAGATTACCTGGTGGCGATCTATATTAAAGAGATCACTGTCAGTCCTGACTACTGGACCCTACACCAACCATTTTTGGACCGACAGGAGGTGGTATCTCTCCGTGAAACGGAACGGGAAAATCCCTACCTGCGGGTCTTCCTACGCCCGGTGCTCACGCAGATTGACGTTTTGAACCAACCCGAGGCGTTCGATTTCTACGCCCTGAATACGCAAGCCGACACCGTTCGCCTATCGTCTTTTGCCGGATCGTACGTGTTACTGGACTTCTGGGCCACCTGGTGTGGACCCTGCATTCAGCAGGAGCCCCACTTTCAGGAACTCGCCAGTTCCTTCTCTGCCAGCCAACCCATTCGGTTTGTCAAGGTGTCCACCGACGCAATGCGTCATATCTGGCTCAACTACGTTAAGGAGGGGTCTGATAAAGGTATCGCCAACCTATGGGTGAATGACGATCAGCATCATTTGCTGAAGGCAGCTTACTCCCTTCACGGGCTACCTCGTTACGTGCTCGTCGGACCTGATGGCAAGATTATTGACGATAACGTTTCCGCTCCCTCTCTTCAGGTGGAGGAGGATTTGCAGCGCATACTGGGGGAAAAACCTTAACTGCTCTCACTAAGGGGACGGAAGTTTGGTGGTCGAGGAGCCAGCCCCATGGCGTGATGCAGTACCGCACAACCCTCTACTTTACGTAATCAATGCTATGGCCTGAAGTGCCCCAGGCAACATAGAGCCTTTAAAGCACCCCGGAATAGGCGCACGATGCACAAGCCCCCTAATAATTCCCGTGGGGGGACCCGCCCGTGAGCGTAGCTTTATCCTTATTATCTAAGGCACATGAAGCAGCTGGCACTCCACTGGAAGATCATCATCGGTATGGTATTGGGCGTGGTCTTCGGCTTCGTCGCCAGTGGGGTGGGGGCGACGGAATTCGTGGTGGACTGGATCAAGCCCTTCGGCGTTATCTTCATCAACGCGCTGAAGCTGATCGCCATTCCGCTCATCGTCGCTTCGCTCATCAAGGGTATCAGCGACCTGCAGGATATCTCCCAACTCTCGCGGATCGGCGGGCGTACGCTGGGCCTCTTTCTCCTGACGACCATAACGGCGGTAACCATCGGCCTGGGCATCGTCAATCTGGTGAACCCGGGCAAGGTCGTGTTGCCGGACACGCGGGAGAAGCTGCTGGCCGCCTACGCCACCGACGCCTCCCAGCGGATCGAGATCGCTACCTCCCAGGCCGATCAGGGGCCGTTGCAATTCTTCGTAGACATGGTGCCGGACAACATCGTCGGCGCGGCCGCCTACAACGGCAACATGCTGCAGGTAATCTTTTTCGTTGTCTTCTTCGGCATCGGCCTCATCCTGACCCCCCCCGATAAGGCGCGGCCCGTAAAGGCCTTTTTCGACGGCGTGAACGACGTCATCCTCAAGCTGATCGACCTGCTGATGTCCACCGCTCCCTTCGCTGTATTCGCGCTGCTGGCTGCCCTGGTGGTGGAAGCACCAAGTGCCGATCTGTTTGCGGCACTGCTGACCTATAGCATTTGCGTGCTGCTGGGGCTGGGCATCCTCATACTGGGATTTTACCCGCTGCTGGTCCGACTGTTCACGGGCGTCGGTTACGGGGCGTTTTTCCGCGGCATCGCACCGGCGCAGTTGCTGGCCTTCAGCACGAGTTCCAGCGCCGCTACGCTGCCCGTCACCCTCGAGCGTACTACCGGCCACCTCGGCGTAGCGGAGGAGATTGCCAGTTTCGTGTTGCCCATCGGCGCGACCGTCAATATGGACGGCACCAGCCTGCACCAGGCGGTTGCTGCCGTATTCGTCGCCCAGGTCTTCGGGATTGAGCTCGACCTGGTAACCCAGCTGGGCATCATCGTCACCGCCAGCCTGGCCTCGATCGGCGCGGCGGCCGTACCCAGTGCCGGTATCGTCATGCTGGTCATTGTCCTCGGGCAGGCGGGCATCCCCGTGGAGGGCATCGCCCTAATTTTTGCCGTGGATCGCCCCCTGGACATGTGCCGCACCATTGCCAACGTGACGGGTGACGCCACGGTAGCGATGGTTGTCGCCAAATCGGTGGGCAAGCTGGACGTCGATTCGATGGCGGGCTAATGCATGCCGCGGGACATTACGGCTGCACCTTGCGGCGTACGTCAACTCCCATCGGCTGAGCCTGGGAAAAGAAGAAGTGGTGCATGGATCAACCACCTGCCCCCGGGCAAACCAAAGCTTTATCTTCACACGCCCTGAAAACGGACGAACGGTCCCCGACCGCGCGCTTCCCCGGCGGCTCTCGATCCAACCGAACGGACCGGGGCCGGTTGATAGATGCACCATTTTCTTATCTCCCCAATGCGAATGCGCGTGAAGCACTCCAGCGAGCTGCTGTTCCTCCTCCTCCTACTGGGTTGTGTCGGATCGGTTTCGGCACAGCTCAGCCTGTTTACGGGACCCTCCTTCGAACACGAAGTCACCGAAAAGTGGGGCTATCAGTTCCAGATTGAGCACCGACAGCTCCTGAATACCGGCCGGGAAAACCGGGTGCTGGTGCTGGCTTCCATCAACCGGTTAATTTCCCCCTCCCTCCACGTCACCCCCGGCGTCCGGCTCACACCCGATTACGGCCTGGGAGAAACGACCCTCCGCTTTTTTACGGACGTCAACGGGAGGGTCGCCCTGGGCGGCGGCCCACTGGAACTCGAGGGTCGGCTACGCAGCCAGTACGAACGCGGGTGGACCAAGGACGGACCGACGGCGGAGGTAGCGGTGCGGCCGCGTATCGGCCTGGTCTACTCCTCGGGGGAACACACGGACCTCGTGGCGGAATACGAAACCCGGTACCGCTTCGATACGCGCGACGAGATCGTGCAGCACCGGTACACCCTGGCACTGGAACAGGAATTGTCTACCCGGGTGGGAATCGACTTTTTTGTCCGCCTGGAGCGGGAGGTCAACCAGGCCCAGCCCGTTACCTTGCCCTACGTGGGCCTGTACCTGCTCTACGTCCTGCCCGACGAACGGGAGCGTGACTGGCGCTACCGTTCTCCCTTCGGACGGAGTCTGTTGTGGTAGCCACGTAAATGCCCGGGACCGGGCAAGAACACCGGTACTGCGGTTACCTAGCGGGCGGATCCGGCGGACCTAAGCCGCATGCCCCGGCGCTCTCGGCTGCGGACAGGACGAGTTGGATGCCCTCCTCACGAGCAGAGCATCCGGCGTACAACCGCCTGACTAACGTTCAAGATCGTCCCTGCCCGCGTCATCTTAACTATTCGGGTATCGTGTTGTTGGTAGGTCAAGGTCACCGCCTCAGGGTATGACCTCTCTCCGGCTGAGCTTGGTCGACACTTTAGGCCCCTCCGATCTCCTCCCTCTTACCTACTTTTTATGCCCGAAGAACTTCAACGTGGAGTGGATGAGATCCAGCACTCCCTAAAAAACTGGAAATCCATCATAGCCCACTACCAGCGAGCCAATACCTGGCGTGCAATCGGCCAGTTGTTCAGCAGCTTCGGACCCTTTCTCGTCCTCTGGGTGGTCATGTACTTCACGGTGGATTACTCGGTTTTGCTTACTCTGGCTATCGGCCTGGTCAACGCTTTCTTCCTGGTGAGGATCTTCATTATCCAGCACGACTGTGGACATTATTCCTTCCTGGCCAAGCGAAAAGTCAACGATGCGGTGGGTTTTGTCTGTTCCTTCTTCAGTTCCATTCCCTATACCTACTGGGCGCGGGTGCACAGCTTCCACCATGGTCATACCGGGCAGCTCGAGCATCGTGATATTGGAGACATCAATTTCCTGACCGCGGACGAGTTCCGGAATTCCGGCAGATGGGGCAGGCTTAAGTACCGGATCTTTCGTAGTCCGTTCGTACTCTTCCTGTTGGTTCCCGTGATCTATTTTGGGGTGATCCTTAGGATTCCGAAAATTAACTTCCCCGGTTGGTCCCCCATTATTCGCAAACAGAACATCAATAACTTCCTCATAGTGGGTGCTTACCTGGGAATCGGCTACCTGGTGGGCTGGCAGGCTTTTCTGATTGTCCAGGGGAGTATCATTTTCTTCTTCAGCATCATTGCTTTCTGGTTCTTTTACGTGCAGCACCAGCACGATCATACGTACATGCAGTGGACGAAGAACTGGGATTACCTCACCGCAGCCATCAGGGGAGCTACCTTCTACAAGTTGCCCCGGTTCATGCATTTTCTGACCGGAAATATCGGGTACCACCACATTCATCACCTCAGCAGCCGGATCCCCAGTTACAATTTGCGCAGGTGCGCCCGGGAAAACCCCGTCCTCCAGTTGCACGTAACCCAACTCACCTTCCTGAAGAGCCTACCCCTGATGTTCAACAAGCTCTGGGACGAAGAGAAGCAGCGGATGATTTCCTTCCGCGAGTTCTACCGCAACGAGGAGGAACGCAGGACTGCCTGAGGTGGTCCTGCGCCCCGATAAAATCCAGGATAAGGCCGCCACCTAATGCTGCCGAACCT
Organism: Lewinella sp.; assembly: GCA_041746055.1. Classification (GTDB taxonomy): domain Bacteria; phylum Bacteroidota; class Bacteroidia; order Chitinophagales; family Saprospiraceae; genus Neolewinella. The sequence goes on from JBGTHX010000043.1 coordinate 4,538, forward strand.
GAAAAATGCATCAAATTTCAGCGCGCGTCATAGTGTGCGCCGCTAAGTTAGTACCAAAGTCACCGGTACCAAATCACTCCGTTTCTTCCGCACTACGGAGGTATTCGTTGGCCGGGAGTTGATCGACGATGCGCCGGTCATTTTGGTCAGTATAGCGTCCGGGAACTCTGTGCAATTCCATACAACCCCCGGCAGTGACTCAGAGGAAGGCCGGCCGGACACCCTGGCTTATTCCCGCTTCGTTCCCGAGCGGATGGACGATTACGCCTCGGAAAAGGACAAGGTGGCCTTCCGCCCGTATGGCCCGGCAGAGTAAGACCTCCTCAGCGGTGCCGCAACGCCAACTAACTTTCAACCAACTAATTTTGCGCCGTGATCCGACAACCCGGGATATTAGCGGTCCTTAAGTGGAAGTGCTAGTGGCGCCTCAAAAGCGTCCCGCTTTGTTGGAGCCAGCCCGCAGTGGGGCCATTTTTTCATCGAAGAGGTACAGAAAACAAATTCCTCAAACAATAAATCTACAATGGCTACAGGACTTCTCGCTTTACTCGATGATGTGTCTGCGTTGGTAAAAGTCAGTGCGGCAAGCCTGGATGATGTGCCCGCTCAAGTGGCGAAAACCACGGGCAAGGTATCCGGTATCGTGATTGACGACACCGCCGTGACGCCCAAATATGTGGTGGGCCTTGATCCTTCGCGGGAACTTTCGATCATCTACCAAATCGCTAAAAAGTCACTGATCAACAAAATCATCCTTTTAAGTCCGGCGGCACTGCTGCTCGGTTTCTTTGCGCCCTGGGCGATCACCCCCATCCTCATGCTGGGCGGTGCCTATTTATGCTTTGAGGGCTACGAAAAAGTGCACTCCATGTTCGGCAAGCAGCATGGGGACGCCCCCCAGGATTCGGGGGAGGATATGAAGGTAATTACCCCCCAGGAGCTGGAAAAAACGCGGGTCAGTGGCGCGGTCCGCACCGACCTGATCCTTTCCGCCGAGATCGTCGCCATTACTTATGCCACCGTGGCTGACACACCTTTGGTTAACCAGATTGTCGTGATGCTGGCCGTGGCGCTTTTTATCACGGTGGCCGTCTACGGATTCGTGGGCTTAATTGTGAAAGCCGATGATATTGGAATACACCTGGCGAAAGAAAACCATCATCCAACGGTTAGAAAAATCGGGCGCGGGATCGTGAAATTTATGCCGCACTTTCTTAAAATCCTCGGCTATGTCGGCACGGCAGCCATGTTGTGGGTGGGGGCAGAGATCATCGCCCACGGCATCCCATTTACGAGCCATGCACTAGATGATTTGGTACGGTCTCTGGCCCACCTCCCTGCCCTTGCCTGGCTGGCAAAGGCGCTGGTTTGTGGTTTGGGGGGTTTGGTTTTAGGGGCTATCGTTGAAAAAGCCGTGACTTTGGTTCAAAGGGTTACCCAGGGTCCGGGCGAAAGGAGTGCATGAACTATGGCTGGCTCCTGCCCCCCGGACCCCGCTAGCGCGGCTCGCCTCTGGAACTTAAACGATGCGGTCAGGGATCTGGCACTGGTTTGCTCCAACTGTCGCCGCATCCTGCATCGCTCCGGCGTTCTGACGACAGCGGATGTATGCAATAAGCTTCGACCGATTGGTACGGGGGAGGGGTGCTAAAGCCGACCACCGTTAGCGCGGGTAATTCATTCTGGACCCTATTATTGATTAACCGTTCAACTGACGGCGTGATTCAATTTTGCTGAGTGACTATAGAGTAGTTTGCCCGCACATCCACTACCGGCTACCGCTACGGTCTAGCATTCAGCCAGTGCGTACCGTCCCCCCGAAATTCCCGCTTCCAGATCGGGACGGTCTGCTTCAGCTCGTCGATGATGAAAGCGCAGCCTTCGAAGGCGGGTTGGCGGTGCTTGCTGCTCACGGCTACGATGACCGCGGTGTCGCCGATGGCGAGGTCGCCGGTGCGGTGGTGGAGGGCTACGGCGTGGAGGCCGAATTGTGCCCGGGCGGCGACGGCGATCTTGCGCATCTCGCGGACGGCCATGGGAGCGTAGGCCTCGAATTCAAGGTGGGTGACGGTCTGGCCGAGGTTAAGATCGCGGATGGTGCCGACGAAGAAGCAGCATCCGCCGCAGGAGGGGTCGGACACGAACTGCCGGCAGTGGTCCAGCGACAACGGCTCACCGCTCAGCAGGATATCAATGTGGGGATCGGGATCAGCCACCGGCCACGGGGGGGATGATGACGACCTCGTCGCCGGACTGGATGATGTCGGTATCGCGGGCGTACTCCTCATTTCGGGCCACGGCAAAGCTCACCAGGTCCCCGAAGGCAGGGTAGGCCAGGAGCAGGGAGGCACGCAGCTCCGCTACCGTGCCGCCGGCTACGTGGTCGAGGATAAGGTGGTTGGCGCCGGCGATCTCGCGGGCTACCCCGAAGCAGAGGATCTTCATAGTCGTCAGAAGGGCCAGTTTGTCCATACTAACCTCAGGCCCACCAAAAGGATGAGCGCGGCCGCCACTTTCTGGATGACGTGGGGCGGAAGGCGCTCCAGGGTAAGCCGGGTACCCAGCCAGCCGCCCATCAGGACCGCCACGACCAGCAAGGCCGTGAGCGAGTAATCCAGCGACATGCCCACGCTCAGCTGCCCGGCCAGTCCGGCCGCCGAATTGAGGACGATGAACAGGCTCGTCGTAGCGGCGATCGCCCGCGCCCCGGCCCAGCGCGTCAGGAAAAGAATAGGGGAGAGAAAAATGCCTCCCCCGATGCCCACTACGCCGGAGACGAAGCCGACGACCGCGCCGATTCCGACCGCCACGGCACCCGCGTACCCGCCCCCCTCTACATCGTCCCCGGGCGGGGCGGGGCGGAAGATCATCAGCACCCCCGCC
>JBGTHX010000044.1:0-3320 GCA_041746055.1 Lewinella sp.
CGTCGGCCCGTTCAGTGCGCAGGGTCACGCTGGCGCTCCCGAGGATGTGGCCGGCGTCGCGAAACTGAAGCTCCACGCCCGGGCGGACGGTCTGCCACTGTCCGTACGGCAGGGCGGTAAAGCGCTCCATGGCGGGCTTGACGTCCTCCCTCCGGTACAGCGGCTGCCGCGTTTCGCCGCTTTTCTCGTGCTTGCGGTTGAAGTACTCGGCGTCCTTTTCCTGGATGAAGGCCGAGTCGAGCAGCAGGATGGCGCAGAGGCTGCGGGTGGCGTGGGTACTGTAGATCTTGCCGCGGAAGCCGTCGCGCACCAGCTTGGGCACGCGGCCGCTGTGGTCGATGTGGGCGTGCGACAGGATCAGGGCATCGATGTCCGCGGGGTCGAAGCGCCAGTTGTCGTTAAAGGATTCCATGTCGGCATTGCGCCCCTGGTAGAGGCCGCAGTCGAGCAGGATCCGGTAGCCGTCGTCGAGGGTGAGCAGGTGGGCCGAGCCGGTGACTTCCCGGGCGGCACCGCAAAATGTTAGCGTCATGCCCTAAAGGTAGGACAGCGGCGGGGACGCGGGTGCCGGGGCTTATTCCCCACGCTCATCCAGGAACCGAGACTCCCACTCCGGCTTAGGCAGCATACAGGCCTCCCGCTGCCCGAACCAGGTGTAGCGGTGCTCGCTGATCACGCCGTAGACGATATCCCGCAGCTCCCGCGGCACGATACCGAGGGTAGCCAGCCACGCCCAGGGGCCGCCCATTAAAATAAGGGTGCGCAGGACGGCATTGCTTTGGGTATAGACTTGTCCGCCCTCGTAGAGCACGACCGACTTCAGTTCCTCGGGGTCGATGCCGAAGGTGGGCAGGAATTCCTGGGCCGCCTCCGACTGCAGGCTGGCGAAGCGCAGGTCCCCGCGGTGGTCGTGCTTAAGGATGAACTGGATGGAGCCATTGCAGAGGTTGCAGACGCCGTCGAAGAAGAGGATGGGATGGGAAGTGTCCATGGCGCTAGAACGTCCGTTAGTGGGTTCAGGTTAGCCAGTCGTAGCTAAGATCACGCTTGGCGATGGTGTATATTCCATCTACTTCCGGCCATTCGATACCAAACTTTGGGTCGTCGTAACGGAAACCACGTTCTGCGGCCGGAGCGTATAAATTGTCGCATTTGTAGGCAAAGACGGCATGGTCGGAAGTCACCAGGTAACCATGGGCGAAACCCCGCGGGACAAAAAGCTGCCGCTGGTTCTCACCGCTCAGATAGACGCCATACCACTCATAGCGTGTGGGAGAACCAGGTCGCAGATCGACGGCCACGTCGTATACTTCTCCTGATATCACGCGCACCAGTTTGGCCTGTACATCATCTCCCTCTTGCAGGTGTAGGCCCCGTAGTACTCCATAAGAGCTTGCGGCCTGGTTGTCTTGTACGAAGGTTGCCGTGATGCCCGCTTCGTGAAAGGTCTGCTCATTGTAGGTTTCCATAAAATACCCACGCTCATCGCCGAAGACTTTTGGGTCAAAGATCATCAGGTCGGTAATGGGGGTTTCCAGGAAAGGCATAGAAGAATGACTGTTTTACGGGGCGGCGTCAACCGAAGGTGACGGCTAAGTCGTTTTCCGCCCGAAGGTAGGCAACCGCCTCTACCTAACCGTACCTACAAGCATCAATCTCTTAGCTTTGGACAACTGGGAACAAGATTTCGCCTACCAGCGCGTACGCCACCTCATCAAGGAGCGCTTCCGCCGCGACAGCCTGCCCGATCTCAACGCCCTGCTCTTCCTCATCGGCGTGCAGGAGCTCGGCCGCTGGCAGGCCAGCTTTACAAAGGAGGAGAAGCAGGACCTGATGCACGTAGCCGTCTGCCGCCTGCTGGCCGACGACGGGCATTACCGATTCATCGGCCGGGACGACGACGGGTGGCCGCACTACGAGCTCACCAGCAAGATCCCGCCTAAGGACCTGAAGGCGCAGGAGGAACTGCTGAAGGAGAAGATCATCGCCTACTTCGAATCCCTGGAGCGGGAGGAGGGGAGGATAGATGAGAGTTAGCGGGTAGGTTGTAGCTTGTAGTGCGTGGACCTGCTCAAGAAAGTGGACAGAGACTTCGCCTCAGGCTTGGCTGATGAGTGATTGCATTTTTTGCTCGTAGGCCTGGCGTACCGTCAAGCCCCGTAACGTCGTATGGATCCGGTTGGTGTTGTACCAGCCTTCGATGGAGTCGAAGATCACGCTCCAGGCCTGGTGAGGATTATGGAACTCATGTCGATCGATGCACTCCGCCTTGAGGGTCTTGAAGAAGGACTCCGCCACGGCGTTGTCCCAGCAGTTTCCCTTGCGTGACATACTCTGGGTCGCACCGATGGCCGCCAGTTCCTCGCGGAAGCTGCCGCAACTGTACTGCACCCCACGGTCGGAGTGGAAGACCAGATCGTCCCCCGGTTTGCGGCTGGACACGGCCCGGCGCAGGGCGGCAACCGTGGTCGACTCCGCCGACAGATCGTCGCTGATTACCCAGCTGACGATACCGCGGTCCGCCAGGTCCAGCACCATCGTCAGATAGTACCACCTCTGATCGACCGCGAAGTAGGTGATGTCGCTGACCCACTTCGTACCCGGCCGGTCGGCGGCGAAGTTGCGGTCCAGTACGTTGTCGGCCACCGGTAGGGCGTGGTCGGACTCCGTAGTGGTGGGGGTCCAGCGCTTACGTGGCCGGGAGCGTAAGCCCTGCCGGCGCATGCGCCTTGCAATGGTGGCCCGCGAGACGCGCACGCCCTGCCGCGCCAAGTCGTGGTGAATGCGGGGACTACCGTAGGTACCCCGGCTGCTGGCAAACGAGGCCTGGATCAGCCCATCCAGGTGGTTAGCCCGCTGCGCCTCCTCAGCCTGCTGCCGCTGCCATCGGTAGTAGCCGCTGCGGCTGACGCCGAGTACCGCACACATCTTCTCAACGGGAAATTCCAGTCGGTGCTCCATTATGAAATGGAAGATTTGCCGTCGCTCTTGGAGAAGATGCTGATGGCCTTTTTTAGGATGTCCCGTTCCAGTTCGGCCTCCCGTAATTGCTTGCGCAGGCGGGCGATCTGGCGCTCCTCATCCGTCAGGGCCTTGATGCCCTGCCCGACGGGCTCCAGTTTGTTTTCCAGGCGGAACTCCTGGCGCCAACGGGTGATGGTATTGGGCGCCAGGCCAAACTTGTGGGCGATCTGGCTGACCACGGCGTCGGGCTCGAAGCTTTGTTTGACGATCTCCAGGCGTTCCTCCCGGCTGTATCGTTTGTGAGGTTTTGACATGACGTCGGATTGAAGAAATGAAAGATAGCTAACCCTTCAGGC
>JBGTHX010000045.1:0-13385 GCA_041746055.1 Lewinella sp.
TGCTAGATTTGCCTTCGTCCGCTGGGAAAGCAAGGCCATACCGGAACTTGATATGCCGCCCATTAAACTCGATCACCTGCACCGGCTGACCGACGATTGCGGCATCATCCAGCACGCCAAGTATGCCATTCCCAACCGCTACGAAGGCTACTGCCTGGACGACAACGGACGGGCCCTGCTGCTCATCGGCATGCTGGTGGAGCGGGGCATCGGAGACCGGGAAGAGTTGCAGCGACTCTCTGATGTGTATCTCGCCTACATCTGGCACGCCCAGAACGAAGACGGCACCTTTCGCAACTTTATGGGCTACGACCGCAGCTTCCTGGAGCGTGCCGGTTCGGAAGACAGCTATGGCCGTGCGCTCTGGGGCGTTGGTTACTGTCTGGCCCACCCGCCGCGGCCTGACCAGCGGCCCCTGCTCCAGGAGATATTCATCCGCGCTATCGGGCACCTGGATGAGATGAAGAGCCCGCGCACCCTGGGGTACGGCATCCTGTCGCTGACCTACTATCTTGATCACCACCCCACGGACGAGAGCATGCTGAACCTGCTCGACCGCCTCTGTAACCGGCTGATCGATCACTACAAGGACAGCAGCAAGGAAGGCTGGGACTGGTTTGAGGGTTACCTGACCTACTGTAATGGCATCCTGCCCCTGGCGATGTTCCGCGCCCTGCACCACATCAACAAGGAGGCAATCCGCACGGTAGCCATTAACTCCACCAATTTCCTGGCTTCGCAAACCATCCTTGACGGCATCGTGAGCCCGGTGGGTTGCTCCGGTCCCTACCACCACACGAAGGAGCGTCCCCGCTACGACCAGCAACCCGTCGATGTGATGTGTATGGTGCTGCTCTTCAGCGAGGCCTGCCGCCGCCAGGGGTTGCAGCCCAACTGCGAAAACCTGCACCTCAGCTTCGGCTGGTTTACCGGCAATAATGATATGAAGGTTACCATGTACAATGCCGAGACGGGTGGCTGCTACGACGGACTCATGGCTACCGGCACCAACCACAACCAGGGAGCGGAAAGCCTGCTGGCCTACCTGATCAGCCGGGTGGAGATGGAGAACTTCTGCCGCGACCGTCCCAAAGGTCGCTGTGACGAAGCACAAACGGAAGACACCGCGATCGCCCTGAAGCGCTTACTCAACGGATTTGCAATGCCTGACCTCAAAACTACGGTGGTAGCCGACACTTCCGGACAGGCTACGGAGACCACACCGTGAAAGTAGCCATGCTGGCCCCCATAGCCTGGGCCACGCCCCCGGCCGCCTACGGGCCCTGGGAACAAGTCACTAGCCACCTTACCGAGGGGTTAGTGAAGAAAGGAATAGACGTAACCCTCTTCGCTACGGCGACGAGCAGGACAGCCGGAAAATTGGTAGCCACGGTACCGGCAGGCTACGCTGAAACCGGAGGTCAGGATCCGAAAGTCCTGGAGTACCTCCACATTAGCCAAGTTATGGGAGCCGCAAATGCCTTTGACCTAGTACACAACCAGTTTGATTTCATGCCGCTCGGATTCAGTCCGTTGATCGAACCACCTATGGTCACCACCATCCACGGTTTCAGCAGTGAACAGATCATTCCGGTGTATGAACGGTACAACGATAGCACGGACTACGTCTCCATCAGCAACGCGAATCGGGACGAACGCCTCGATTACATCGGCACCGTATACAATGGCGTCGACACCTCCCAATTTACCTTTCAACCCGCTTCCGGAGAGTACCTGGCATACTTCGGCCGCATCCACCCCGAGAAGGGGGCGGCGGAGGCAATCGCCATCGCCCACCGGGCCAAAAAACCCCTGTGGATCGCGGGGTTGATCCAGGACCGCGATTATTACAACGACCGCGTGGCTCCCCACATTGACGGGGAGTCGGTCCGCTATCTCGGCAACGTGGGGCCGGAGGAACGGAACCGCATTTTGGGTTCCGCTCTTGCCTTATTGCACCCCATCAGTTTTGACGAGCCCTTCGGACTGAGCGTGGCCGAGAGCATGATGACAGGTACTCCGGTCATCGCCTTCAACCGGGGTTCTATGCCCGAACTCATTGAGCATGGTCGGACGGGATATCTCGTCCACGACGTAGAGGAGGCGGCAGACAGCGTTTCCGATCTGGCCGATCTGGATCGTTTCCTGGTTTCGGAAACCGCCCGCGATCGATTCAGCGTCGAGCGGATGGTCGAAAATTATATTGAGATCTACGGAGAAATTGTTTCGCGTCGCTGATCACTCTTCCAACAGCATATCGAGCAGGGTATTCAGTTTGACGGTAGCGAATCTCGCTGCCTCGTCGCTTATTCCGTAAGGGATAAACACTTCGCCGTTGTGGATGATGCTGCCGCAGCTGTACACCACGTTAGGTACGTACCCTTCCCGTTCATCGTCCATTGGGCTCAGGAGGGGCTCTTTCAACTGGCCGATCACCTTGGTGGGATCTTCCAGATCCAGCAACATAGCTCCAAGGCAGTAGCGTCGCATTGGTCCTACGCCGTGGGTGATTACCAGCCAGCCCTTTTCCGTTTCCAGGGGAGCGCCGCAGTTGCCAACCTGGTAAAGCTGCCAGGAATAGGTGGGCTCGGATAGTTTGATGGCGTCGTCCCACACTTGCAGGCGGTCGCTGCTGATGATGTAGTTATTGATCCCGTCAATCCGGCACAGCACGTAGTACTTACCATTGATCTTTCGGGGGAAGATGGCGTGGTTCTTATTGACCGCGGCTTCCCCGTATACCGGCCGGATGCTGAAGCTGTAGAAATCGGTCGTTTCGATGATCATCGGCCGGATCTGCTTCCCGTTATAGGCGGTATAGGTACCGTAATAGATCTGGCTGCCGTCCTCATTGGTGAACTGCAGGAAGCGTGCATCCTCCATGCCCTTCATTTCGAAATCGATCATGGGGTAGAGTACCCGCTCGCTGATGTCGGTATCGAGGCTGAAGTGGAGTTCGTAGTAGCGGTCGGCCACGGTCATCAACTGGCTGAGCTGGTCACGTTCGGAGCTGTCTTCCGCGTATTTATTCCAGAGGCTCCAGTACTGTTCGTAGAGTTCCCGGTGGTTAAAGTTTTCCGGGAGGGGGCTGACGAGCATCTCGTAGATGCTTTCATCGATGGAGTCCTGCTCGTGGCACCGCTCGTAGAAAGCGTCCTTGGTGTACTGCGAGTAGTAGATCCGTTCAGCGAGCCCCACGAAGGGGTTGGTGGGCTCGGCGAGGGGGTCATTGTTCCGGTCGAGGATGATATTGCGGAAAACGATGGAGGAGGTGTGGCCTTCCCCGACGGCCCGCATGCTCATGACGATGCGCATCTGACCGCGCTGCAACCCGGTCTGGTCCAGCGCCGGCACCACCGAGGGGTTGAAGAAGGCGGCTGATTCGATGCTGTATTCGTGGGTAAAGTAGGCGCCCATCAGGGCCTGCTTCTCTTCACTCAGCATCAGGACCTTTTCGCGTTGCTCGGGAACGCGCTCCAGGGCCGCGTTGAGGTGGCGGCGGAAGATCCCGATGGTGTTGCGGTGGCGGCGGGCGAAATCCCGCAGGGTGCGCATGAGCGTGTCGTGGGTGGTCTGCTCGTCCAGGTCGATGACACGGTTAATCAGTTGGTAGGCGCGGTCCTTTCCGGCCCAAAAGAACCGACCGATAACTCGGCTGGAATCGCCGTACATGCGCAAGGGCTTGCGCTCGACTGGAATTTGCATAGGAGGTAAGACTAAGTGGGGCGCGAAGCTAAGGAACGGACGCATAAGCAAGAGTGAGTGATCCCTCAAACGGCGGGGTTGGGGAATCTATTCTGTATATTTTCCAATTCCGCCAGCAGATCTTCCGGGAGCGTCAACTCGTGGCTATCAATATTCTTCCGCAGCTGCTCCACGCTCGTGGCGCCGATGATCGTACTGGTGGTAAAGGGGCGGTCATTTACGAAGGCAAGCGACATCTGGGCCATGTCGAGGCCGTGACGGCGGGCCACGTCGGCGTAGGCCTCGGTAGCTTTCAGGCTGTTGTCGCTACTGTAGCGGGTATAGTGGGTAAACTGGTTCAGCCGGCTGCTGTCGTCCGCCGTGCCGTCCAGGTATTTCCCGCTCAGCCGACCCATCGCTAGGGGGGAGTAATGGAATCCGGCGACATTCTCCCGCTGGCAGATCTCCGACAGACCATTCTCGAAGCCGCGGGCCAGCAGGCTGTAGGGATTCTGGATGCTTACCGGGCGGGGAAGCCCGTGCCGGTCGGCCACGTGTATAGCGTGCATGAGGCCCCAGGGCGTTTCGTTGCTCATGCCCCATTCCCGGATGAGGCCTTCGCGCTGCAGGTCCTGCAGCGCGGTCATCATCTCCACGAAATTGTCCTGCCATCCGTCGATCTCCTGCACCCCGCGGACCCCGAAAAAATTGGACTTCCGTTCCGGCCAGTGTAGCTGGTAGAGGTCCACGTAGTCGGTCTGCAGGCGATCGAGGCTTTTGCCGATCGCGTCGCGCAGCTGCGCCGGACCGAAGCCCAGGTCGGGACGGATGTGGGTCGCCATCTGGTTGGGCCCCGCGATCTTGGTTGCCAGGTAGAAGCGCTTGCGGTTGCCGCGTGAGCCGATCCAGGTACCGATGATCCGTTCGGTGCTACCCTGGGTCTCGGGGCGCGGGGGGACGGAATACATTTCCGCCGTATCGATCAGGTTGATGCCTCGCTCGAGGGCGTAGTCCAGCTGCTCGTGGCCCTCCTCCTCGGTATTCTGCTGGCCGAAGGTCATGGTGCCCAGACTGACGGCGGATACCTGCCAGCCGGTCGGGCCGAACGCGCCGTAGCGCATTGTTTCGTTGAAATTCTTGATGTCCATGCCGCTGAAACGTCTGGAAGGGGGAATGTTTACCGGTGGTGGCTCAGGAACGGGCGGGTGATACCACCGGATTCACGAAGCGGTACAGGAAGGGCGCCTTGTGGGCGGCTCCTGTCATCTGTTTCTCGCGGCGCTCCAGCAGACCGGACGCCAGCATCTTACGCTGGAAGCTGCTGCGGTGCAGCGGCTCGCCGAGGATAGCCTCATAGACCAACTGCAGCTGCTTCATGGTGAAGAGTGCCGGGAGGAGATTGGTACAAATCAGCGTGGTGGCCAGGTTTTGCCGGAGCGTGTCCAGGGCCCTGAACACGATCTCCACGTGATCGAACAGCAGGGGAGGCAATCCGTCCACATCGTACCAGCTGATGGAATCCGACAGGGCATCGGGTTGTAATTCTACCTTGCTATGGTCGATCAGTGCGTAATAGGCCACCGAAACGAAGCGGTCGAGCAGCCAGTGGTCCTGCGGAACGGATAGACCATTAGCGGTTAGTATGGCCTCCATCTGCGTGGGACTGAAGCGGTCCGCCCGTCCGAAGGTGTAAAATTGCCGCAGGTAGATGTTGTCCAGGGCGGTGCGCTCCTTCAGTCCTCGCCGCACGGCGTCGTTCAGGTGCTCCGACCGACCCACAAAGCCCCCTGGCAGGGCGAACCAGCCGGTCTCGTGGTACTCGATGATCAGGATCTTGAGCTTTTCGCCCGCGAAGCCGAAGACCACGGAGTCGTAGGCCAGGTGGGGAAGGAAATCGGCGGAGGAGGGGGCCTGCATTAGGTTAAAGTTATGCGATTAGGCGGATCGGGGTTGCAACCATGCGGGTAAGGTATTATTATTGTCTCACAGTGCGACAATATGGATGCGCTTCTGGTCCTCGCTGCTCGCTCTTTCTACCATAGATTATGCAAAAAACCTTTTTCTTTCTTCTCGCGCTGTTGACCATGAATTACTCCTACGGGCAGGGGGATAACTTTTCTTTCGGCCATCAGGTCACCATCACCTCCGGCGTGATCGAAGGCAGCTTCAACGTAAGAGACGGGATACAGACCTATCTGGGCGTCCCCTTTGCCCAACCCCCGGTGGGTGACCTGCGCTGGCGCGCACCCCTCCCCGCCAAGTCCTGGGAAGGCGTACGCGTGGCCCAGGCCTTCGGCCCCCGCGCCGTGCAGCCGGCCGTCTTCGGCGATATGGACTTCCGCTCCGACGGCATGAGCGAGGACTGCCTCTACCTCAACGTCTGGACACCCACCAGTCGTGACGCCACCGATCTGCCGGTGCTCGTCTACTTCTACGGCGGAGGCTTCGTAGCCGGCGACGGTTCCGAGCCGCGCTACGACGGTCGCAGCATGGCGAAAAAAGGTATCGTGGTGGTGACGGTGAATTACCGCCTCAACATTTTCGGCTTTTTCGCCCACCCCGAGCTCAGCGCCGAAGCGGAGTACGGCGCCTCCGGCAACTACGGACTCCTGGACCAGCAGATGGCCCTGCAGTGGGTGCACGATAACATCGCGGCCTTCGGCGGCGATCCCGCCCGCGTCACCATCGCGGGAGAATCCGCCGGTTCGGTATCGGTGAGCGCCCAGATGGCGAGTCCGCTCTCGCGCGACCTCATGGCCGGCGCCATCGGTGAAAGCGGGGCCAGCATCGCCCCGACCCTTTCCCCGGTCCCCCTGGCGGAAGCCGAAGGGGTAGGGGAGGCCTTCGCCACCCAGGCCGGGGTTTCCTCGCTCGCGGAACTCCGCAACCTGAGTACCCGTGATCTTTATCAGAGCTACGTGGATTCCCGTCGCTTCGGCTTTCCCCTCGTCGTAGACGGTTACTTCCTCCCCGCCACCCTGCCCGATATCTTTGCCGCCGGCGAGCAGGCGCAGGTGCCGCTGCTGGTCGGCTGGAACTCCGCGGAAGTGCCCGGCGCCATGCTCCTCCGCGGACAGGAATACACCCGCGCCAACTTTGAGGACGCGGTACGGACCAGCTACCCCGCCGTAGCCGACGCACTGATCCGACAGTACCCCGCCGGTGATAAGGCCGCTACTGAACGGGCTGCGACGGAACTGTCCTCCGATGGCTTCATCGTTTACAGTACCTGGAAGTGGTTCGACCTGCACCGGAAGTACGGGAATTCTCCCGTCTACCGCTACCTTTTCAGCCGCATTCGTCCCGAACTGCGCGATCAGAGCCGGGTCTCCGCACTGGCCGGTGGCACCGTGGAACGCACAGAGTCGACCCCGCCGCCGCCCCGGCCCATCGGAGCCTCCCACGCCAGCGAGATCGAATACTGCATGGGCAACCTCGACCTGGTCGACGATTTCGCCTGGACAAAGGAGGATTACGAGGTCTCCCGGCAAATGCAGGATTACTTCGCCAACTTTATCAAGACCGGAGATCCCAACGGCGATTCCCTGCCCGATTGGCCGGCCGCCGGACCCGACGCAAAGGACCCACCCGTCATGGTGATCGACGTAATCAGCCAGGCCGGACCCGCCACGAACGACGGCCGCTTTCCCATTCTGGACGCCTTCTACGGCAAACAGTAGTCCGTCCTACCAACCACCCGGTTAACACAACCCCACGATCATGATACGCAATTTTTTCCCCTTCCTGCTGCTCCTGCTTTGCGGCACAGCCAGTGCCCAGCTGGAGACCGGCATGGACGTGGCCGTCACCGACACCGAATCCGGTAAAGTGCGCGGCTATATTTCCGACGGCATCTACACCTACAAAGGCATCCCCTACGGCCAGGCCGGCCGTTTCGAGACGGCCACCAAGCCCGAAGCCTGGGAAGGCGTTCGCAGCTCCATGAGCTGGGGGCCCGTTTCGCCGCTGATGAATGAGACGACCGCCGTACAGGACGAGTCGGAGTTCGTCTTCGACCACAGCTGGGGATACCCCAACGAGGACTGTCTGGTGCTGAACGTCTGGACCCCGGAAATCAGCGACGGCAAGAAGCGCCCGGTGATGTTCTGGATCCACGGCGGCGGCTTTGCAGCAGGCTCGTCCCAGGAGCTGCCCAGCTACTACGGCGAAAACCTGGCCCGCAAGGGCGACGCTGTAGTAGTCTCCATCAACCACCGCCTCAATATCCTCGGCTTCCTCGACCTCAGCGCCTATGGTGGAAAGTACGCTACCTCCGCCAACAACAGCATGGTCGACATTCAGCTCGCCCTGGAGTGGGTTCGCGACAACATCGAGAACTTCGGCGGCGACCCCGATAATGTCATGATCTTCGGCCAGTCCGGCGGCGGAGCCAAGGTCAACACCCTCATGGCCATGCCCGGTGCCCAGGGACTCTTCCACAAGGCCGTCAACCAGAGCGGCGCTTTCCGCTCCGAGATCCTCAACCGGGAGGCTACCCAGGAGATCGGTGCCGCGGTGATGGCCGACCTTGGGCTGGACAAGAGCTCCGTGGACGAGATACAGGCCATTCCTTACGATACCCTCGTGGCGGCCGGACAGCGGGCCCTCGCCAAGACGGCGGAAAAAATGCGCGCCGACGGACAGACCATCCCCGGATTCGGGCTCAGCTGGGGACCCGCCATGGACGGTGACGTGCTGCCCTACCAGATCCTGTCGGACGAGGCTCTCGCACTCTCCAAAGACGTGCCCCTGCTCATCGGCACGGTCAAGAACGAATTTATGCCCTCCCTCCGTAGCGGACTCAGCGACGCCAGCGAGGAGGAGATCAATACCTACCTCACCAACCAGTACGGTGAAAAGGCCAAGGCCTACCGTGATGCCGTCCGCGCCGCTTATCCCTCCGATACCCGTCCGAGCGACCTCATCGATGTGGACATGATGTTCCGCCCCGGTGCCGTGGCCCAGGCGAATCTTAAGTCAGCCGTCGAAGGGGGTGCCCCGGTGTACATGTACCTGTTCACCTGGCAGTCACCGGTGCTCGATGGCAAATACAAGGCCCTGCACTGCATGGAAATTCCCTTCGTCTTCGACAACATCCAGCGTAGCAACCAGATGACGGGCGGTGGAGCCGATGCCCAGGCGCTGGCCGACAACGTAAGCCAGGCCTGGATCAATTTCTCCCGCACCGGGGATCCCAACGCCGAAGGTCTCCCGAAGTGGGAACCCTACACCGCCGAGAACGGTACCACCATGATGCTTAATACCCAGAGCGAAGTGCGCCAGCACCCCGATCAGGCGCTGCTGGATTTCATGACCTCAGCACGATAATTGTACATTCCTGAACTGTGATTTTTGTCCCCGGCCTGCTTGCAGGTCGGGGATTTTTTATGCGGGGTCGCGGGTGCCGGGGCGGGCCCGGCGAAGCCGTACCGGGCCTTTACTCGGTCGGGTGATGAACGACTTCGTCGAGGCGTTCCACGCTGCGGCTCAGTGATCCGGATTACCCGGAGAAGTACACGGAAGCGATGAGGACCAGCAGCACTACGACGCCCGACCAGATCACGTCGCTGGTGATGTAGCTGGCTTTGGTGACGGCCCGTTCCGTGGCGGACAGCGTACCATAAGTCAGGCCGCAGATCTTTTCGTAGGTCGGGGGAGGGGGCGCGTAACCCACGCCCACTATCACCACGGCGCACACTAGGGGACAATTGGAAATATCTTTTTCCGGTGGCGGGCTCCTTACTAATATTAGAAGGTAAACCGTCAACCAAGCCACTGGGATCGAGTTGTCTCCGCATAGGGAGCCGATACCCTCCGGTATAGTCCCTGCTAAGGCGTGGTTCCCCTGACCAGAGGGGTGAAATGAAATTTGCGTAGACAAAATCTAAATAAGAGACTGCTTTTGCTACAAGTTTGTCCAAGAATTGTCACCAAAGTATCTTTGCCCGACCAGCGGAGAAGCCCCTTTTGGGCCCATGACGCAATCCTTTAAATGTCAACCCCATAATGACATATTTCACCCAATCTTTCCGGTACCTGCTGCTGATCTGTACGCTGATCACGCTGGTGGGAACCACCTACGCCCAGGGAGATCCCGCGCAAGCACCTACCGCCCAGTCCATCATCGAAGGTGATCCGGCCACGACGGCCGCCGCGGATGTCGGTGCCGCCGCCCCTGCGGATGGTGGTGAGGTGGCCCCCGGCGCCGGAGACCCCGCCAAGGGTGCCGCCCTCTGGAAGGCCAACATCTGCCAGTCGTGCCACGCGGGCTCGATGAAGGAAAACATGACCGGTCCCGCCCTCGGCGGTGTGCAGGAACGCTGGGCCGGGGAGCCCCGTGAGCACCTCTACCGCTGGGTACAGAACTCCCAAAAGCTGATCGGCTCGGGTGAGAGCGCCCGGGCCATTGCCGTCTGGAACCAGTACAAGCCGACGGCCATGTCCAACTACACCAACCTCAGCAACTCCGACGTGGAGCACCTGCTGGCGTTTATCAACGGGGTGTACACCGGATCGTACAATCCCGCCGGTGCAACCGGTGCGGCCGTAGCTCAGGTGGACCAAGTGGAGACCGATAACACTTGGCTCTTCATCATCCTCGGCGGCGCGCTGCTGCTGCTGTCGCTGATCCTGGCCCGCGTAACGAGCAACCTCCAGTACATGGTGGAGACCTCCGAGGGAGGGGCCCCCGCCCGCCGGACGCTCACCCAGATCCTGACCAGCAAGGGCATGATTGCCTTCGTGATCTTCGTGATCGTGGTCCTCGGCGGTTACACTACCGTCAATCATGCCATCGACCTCGGCCGCCAGCAGGACTACAAGCCCGAGCAGCCCATCAAATTCAGCCACGAAGTACATGCCGGCATCCACAAGATCGAGTGCCAGTATTGCCACGACGGCGCCCGCCGCTCCAAGCACTCCGTGATCCCCGCGGTAAACACCTGTATGAACTGCCACCGCGCTATCAACTACGGCAGCCAGTACGGTACCGCCGAGATCAGCAAGATTTTCGCCGCCATCGGCTGGGACCCCACCGAAGGCGCCTACATCGAGAATTACGACCAGATGACCAACGACCAGGCCCGTCAGATCTACAGCAAGTGGATCGCCGACAAGTACATCAGCGAAGGCGGTGATATCGACGAGGTCGAGAACGTGGTCGAGGAGCAGTGGGATGGTATCTACACCGCTCTGACCAACGAGTACACCGGCGACGAGCGGGTGGCCGGTCCCATCGAATGGACCCGCATCCACAACCTGCCCGACCACGCTTACTTCAATCACGCCCAGCACGTCACCGTAGGTAAGCTGAAGTGCCAGAACTGCCACGGTCCCGTACAGGAGATGGAGGTCGTGTACCAATACAGCCCGCTCAGTATGGGCTGGTGTATCAACTGTCACCGCGAGACGCAGGTGCAGTTCGAGGACAACGCCTACTACGACTCCTACCAGAAGTACCACGAGGAGATCGACGCCGGTACCCGTGATGGGGTGACGGTGGAGGACATCGGCGGTATCAACTGCCAGCGCTGCCACTACTAGATTAAAATAATTAACCGCCTAGGCGGATTTCCGGCGTGCGGGAACCCTCCCCACCCAAAGTATAGTTGAATGAAGAAGCCAATCAACAACGTCTGGATAGGAACCGATCAACTGGAGGCCAGCCCCGAATACCGGGCCGCGACCGACGGTGAAGTCGCCCAGCAACCCCTGGAGAACCCGCGGCTGGAAGCCACCCGCCGCGACTTTCTGAAGTACCTGGGCTTCGGCATGACGGCCGCCACCATCGCTTCCTGTGATATTCCGGTGCGTAAGGCCATCCCCTACGTATCCAAGCCCGATACCATCGTGCCCGGCGTGGCGACCTACTTTGCTTCCACCTTCGTACAGGGCGGCGACTACGTCCCCGTCCTTGTCAAGACCCGGGAAGGCCGTCCCATCAAGATCGAGGGCAACTCCATGAGCCCCATCACCGAGGGCGGTACCAGCGCCCGCGCCCAGGCCAGCGTGCTGGGGATGTACGATACCAGCCGCTTCGACGGTCCCTACCGCCTCAGCGGCGGCAGGGTGCAGCGTGCCCGCAAGTACTCCGATAACCCCGGGTGGGAAGAACTCGATGCCGAGCTCGGAGATCGCCTGCGCGACGCCCGGCAGATCCGAATCGTATCGCACACGATACTCAGCCCCTCGCTGAAGGCTTCGATCCGCGACTTCAAGAACCGGATGCCCGGCAACACCGTCCTGGTGCAGTACGATCCGGTCTCCTCCTCGGCCCTGCTCGATGCCCACGAGGCCGCCTTTGGCGTCCGGGCCGTGCCCCACTACCGCTTCGATAACGCCAACGTCATCGTCGGCTTTAACTGTGACTTCCTCGGAACCTGGATCTCCCCCGTGGAGTACGCCCGGCAGTACGCCACCGGTCGCCGCTCCGAGAGCGGCCGCATGTCGCGCCACGTACAGGTGGAAAGCCATATGAGCCTTACCGGCTCCAACGCCGATAACCGCATCATGGTGAAGCCTAGCCAGCAGGGACAGGCCCTACTGGCCCTCTACCAGGCCGTGACCGGCCGCGGCGGCAGCAGCAGCACCCTCGATTCCGCCACCAACACCAAGATGCAGGCGCTGGCGCGCGAACTCCGCGGCGCCAACGGTGCAGCTCTCGTAGTGAGCGGCAGCAACAATCTCTACGAGCAGCAGCTGGTGGTCGCCATCAACCGCGCGCTCGGCAGCTACGGCAGCACCATCGAAACCAACCGCTGGAGTTACCAGCGGCAGGGCAGCGACCAGGACCTCGCCCGCTTCGTGGACGAGCTCGAGAACGGCACCGTCGACGCGGTGATCGTGCTGGACGGCGCCAACCCCGCCTACGACAATCCCTGGGCCGCCCGCTTCCAGGCCGCCCTGCAGAAGAACGATCCCAATTGGCGTGACAGGCTCGATCCCGATGAGGTCGGCGACCGCAGCGAACAGGCCGACGCCAAGGACGAAAACGATCCCGGTCTCGACCCCGATGTACTGCCTGATCCCGTCCGCGACGCCTTCCGGGACGTGCTGACCATCTCGATGAGCGGGGTACCCAACGAGACCACCCAGTACTGCGAGTACGTCACCCCCAACCACCACTACCTGGAAAGCTGGGGCGATACCGAGGCCGTGCAGGGCATCTATACCCTGCTGCAGCCCGCTATGGTGCCGATCTTCGCCAGCGTGAACCGCTACGGTACGCGGCAGGAGGGGGAAAGCCTGCTGATCTGGGCCGGCGAAATCGGACGCTACAACCCCGTTGCCGAGCAGCCCTACCTGGAGTACGTCAAGCGCAACTGGCAGGAATCCGCCTTTGCCGCGCAGGACCGCTTTACCTCCTTCGAGACCTTCTGGGACAGTGTCCTCCACGACGGAGTGTTCAACAGCGACGCCACCGGAAACATACGGGACTTCGGCCTGGCTTACGGAAGTGCCCCGGCACCCGCGACCCCGCCCGCGACGGAAGAGGGTACGGAAGCGATCACCCCCGCTGAAACCACCCCCGCTACCCCCGTAGCTGACTTCGATGAGTCCGCCGCCGTACGGGGTGTGACCGCCGCCGTGGATGTCGAGAACGAGATCACGTTCTTCGAGACGGTGAACATGGGCAACGGCAGCTACGCCAGCAACCCCTGGCTGATGGAGTGTCCCGATCCGGTCACCCGTACGGTCTGGGG
>JBGTHX010000046.1:0-2335 GCA_041746055.1 Lewinella sp.
GCACAACCGCGTGCGCATGATCGTAGCCAGCTACCTGACCAAGCACCTGCTCATCGACTGGCGCTGGGGGGAGAGTTACTTCGCGGACCTGCTCCTCGACTATGACCTCGCCAGCAACAACGGCGGCTGGCAGTGGGCGGCGGGCAGCGGCGTGGATGCCCAGCCCTATTTCCGGATCTTTAACTACGAGAGCCAGCAGCGGAAATTCGACCCCGACTACCGGTACGTGCGGCGGTGGGTACCCGAATACGGAACGGAAGATTACCCGAAAACGCCGCTCGTATCGCACCAATTCGGCCGGGACCGGGCGTTGAGTACCTACAAGCGGGCCCTGGCCGCAGCCAGGAGTGAAAGGTCCGTTTGACAAATGGGGTAATCCATGGGGTTGCGTATCCCCCCTTTCTCCGTATATTTTTGCGATTTTTAACTACCCGGCCAATGCACGTTTTTCTGACCTACGCCACACTGGCGCTTGCCCTGCTGTTGTCAACCGCAAGTTATGGTCAGAAAAGACTTAACCTCTTTACCGAATGCGACTGCAATAAGACCCTGCTCAAGCAAGAGCTCAACTACGTCAATCACACGATCGACCCCGTCAGCGCCCAGGTAAATCTCTTCATCGTCACCAACTACCTCAGCAACGGCGGCCGCGTCTACGACCTCCAGTTCAAGGGGCAGCAGGAGCTGGCCGGCAACAGCCTCAACTTCAAGGTTTCCACCACCGCGGTCATGACCGGCCTGGAGCGCGACGAATACCTCAACAAGCGTATCGAACTCGGACTGGCTGGCTTCCTGGCCGGCACCGACTACGCCGACCTGGTCGACCTGACCGCCGAGGCCCCGCCCGCCCCCAAGGGAACCGAAGTCGCCGAAGACGACGGCTCCGGCGATAACTGGAACAGCTGGATCTTCGAGACCACCGCCTCCGTCAGCGCCAATACCGAGAGCCAGCGGAGTAAGAGCCAATTCCGCCTCGGCTTCGAGGCCGACCGCACCACCCCCGACTGGCGCCTCCGCTTCAGCCCTAATTTCTTCTACCGCATCGAGAAGGTCACCCAGGGTGACGGCACCGAGCTCACCTCCATCCGCCGCGACCAGTGGTTTGACGGACGAGTGGTCAAGAGCATCAGCAACCACTGGTCCGTAGGCTTCTTCCCGGGCGTCAGCTCCTCCACCTACTCCAACATCGATCTGGGGATCGGCATCTTCCCCGCCATCGAATACAACATCTTCGACTACAACCAGGTGCCCTTCAAGGAATTCACCATCGCCTACCGGCTGGGGTGGATCCGTAACGTGTACACCGAGGAAACGATCTTTTTCATGAAGGAGGAAAGCCTGGCCCGCCACAGCCTGGATATCGATCTGCGGCTCCGGCAGCGCTGGGGCTCGGTATTCGCCGGCGTTTCCGCGGGCAACTACCTCAACGACTTCAGCAAGAATCGCCTGGCCCTGGATGCCCGCGCCGACGTACGCCTCATCAAGGGACTTTCCTTTAGCGTTAGCGGCAGCTACGACATCATCAACGACCAGATCAGTCTGCCCGCCGGAGAGGTGAGCGACGCCGACCGACTGCTCGGTCAGGCCCAGCTGGCCACCAATTACAGCGCCGACATCAGTTTCGGATTCAGCTACACCTTCGGCTCGCTCTACAACAACGTGATCAATACCCGGCTCTAGCGCCCCGTCAGGCGAAGTCCACGGCACCCGCGAACTCCGACCGGAAATCGTCGAACTGCTTGCGCGAGGTCACGAAACGCAGCTTACCGCCAAAGGTCCCTTTACCCTGTAGCTCAATGGTAGCAAGGCGCAGGAAGAGAAAGCGGCTCTCCCGGATCTGCTTCACGTCGTCGATGAGGTGGTAGCGGGCGGTGCGGAAATAGTCGGTCACGAAAAGGAACTCGCCGTCGGTTTCCACCCGCTTCAGGGGCCAGCACGTCAGGTAGAGGGTCCCGATACCGGTGATGAGCATCAGCAGAACCGCCCAACGCAGCGACCGCAACGGCAGTCCCCCGAAGTAATGCTCAGGGGCCAGCCAGGTCACCAGCGTGATCCCCACCATGACGGTGGTCCAGAACACCGGAAGGAACAGCTTCAGGAACAGCGTAGCGTTGGAGGAAAGACGGAGCAAAGGAGATCGGTTTCGGACCGCAAAGGTAGCGAAGTCCGGCCGCTACCGCCGGATGTAGTAGAACGACAGCAGCAACACTACGCCCACCGTAATGGATACGTCGGCCACGTTGAAGATCGGCCGGAAGAAGAGGAAGGATTGTCCGCCCGCCAGGGGCATCCAGTCGGGGTACACCCCGTACACCAGCGGCAGGTACAGCATATC
>JBGTHX010000047.1:0-4642 GCA_041746055.1 Lewinella sp.
CGCTGCGCATATCGTTGAGCTGCCGCTTCTCGAGGAAGGCATTGACGTCACCCAGGTGCTCGTAAAGCAGGTGGTCCCGGAACTCGATGGTGCGGTCGGTGAGGCCGCCCAGGAATTCCCGGTCGTGGCTCACGACCAGCAGGGTACCGTCGTAGTCCATGAGGGCCGATTTCAGCATATCCTTGCTGGCCATGTCCAGGTGGTTGGTCGGTTCGTCCAGCACCAGCAGGTTGAAGGGGCGCAGCAGCATACAGGCCAGGGCCAGGCGCGCGCGCTCGCCACCGGAGAGTACCATGACCTTCTTATCCTGGTCCTCCCCCGAAAAGAGGAAAGCGCCGAGGATGGACCGCAGGCGGGTGCGCATTTCGGGCGGACTCACCTCCTCCATCGTCTCCAGCAGGGTCTTGTTGCCGTCGAGGGCGTCGCTCTGGTTCTGGGCGTAGTAGCCTACGCTGACGTTGTGGCCGAGCTCGACCTCGCCCTTCGTGGCCGGGATGTTGCCGATCAGGATCTTGGCCAGGGTAGTCTTACCCTGTCCATTCTGTCCTACGAAGGCCACGCGGTCGCCGCGGTCGACCTTCAGGTCGGCGCCGCGGAGTACGTTGAGTTTGCCGTAGGTCTTGATGACGTGCTTCGCCTGCAGGGTGATGGCTCCGGAGCGGGGCGCCGGTGGGAAGCGAAGGTTCATGACGGCGGTGTTGGTCTCGTCCAGCTCGATGCGCTCGATCTTGTCGAGCTGCTTCTGCATGGACTGCGCCATCTTGGTCTTGGTGGCCTTGGCCATGAAGCGGCTGATGGTCCGCTCCTTGTCGGCGATCACCTTCTGCTGGTTGAGGAAGGCGGCCTCGGCCTTTTCGCGGCGTTCGGCCTGCAGCTCCACGTATTTGCTGTAGCCGGCCTTATAGTCGTACACCTTGCCCAGCTCGATCTCGAGGGTGCGGTTGGTAACGTTATCGAGGAACTGCTTATCGTGGCTGATGGTAATGACGGCCCCGGAGTAGCTGCTGAGCCAGTTTTCCAACCAGATGATCGATTCGATGTCCAGGTGGTTGGTCGGTTCGTCCAGCATCAGGTAATCGGGCCGCTGCAGCAGCATTTTGGCCAGTTCGATGCGCATCTGCCAGCCGCCGGAGAACTCGGTGGTCTGCCGGTTGAAGTCCTTCTGCTCGAATCCCAGTCCCTTCAGTACCCGCTCGGCCTCGGCCTCCATGGTGATGCCGCCGACCAGGGCGAAGCGTTCGGTCAGGTGGGTAAATTCTTCGAGCATGCTCGCGTAGGAATCCGAGGTGTAGTCGGTGCGCACCTCCATCTCCCTGTGGAGCTCCTCGAGTCGGTCCTCCATCTCCTGGATATGCGCGAAGGCGGTCAGGGTCTCCTCCATGACGGTATTGCCGGAGGGCAGGTCCATTTCCTGGTGGAGGAAGCCTAGGGTGGAGCCGCTTTCGCGCTGCACCTTCCCCTCATCGGGCGAGACGTCGCCGGCGATGATCTTGAGCATGGTGGACTTGCCGGCCCCGTTGCGGCCCACCAGGCCGACCTTGTCGCGGGTACCGATCGTAAAGGTCACGCGGTCGAAGAGGATGCGGTCTCCGTATTGCTGGTAGATGCCGGTGGCGGTTAACATAACTGATGGGGGCTTGAGCGGGCGCTTCGCGAAATAAGGCGCAAAGGTACCCCTAAACGATGAAGTTATCGTTGCGCAGTATGGCCCTTAACTGCAAATCGTCGCGCTGCGCGCGGTCCAGAAAGGTGTGCGGCTGGCTGCGGTAGGGTTCCTTGAGCACGTAGATCCGCTGCGAGGACTTCCCGTAGCCTTCGGAGTAATGCAGCATATCCACCACCCCCTCGGCCATGAAGTACTTCATCTCGCGTCGGATGAGCCCCAGCGGCAGGCCGGTGCTCATAATAAGGTCCTGGTCCCGGGGCCGCAAGCCGTGCAGCTCGAAGACCTTGACCAGGTCCTCCACCGTCAGGAAGGGTTCGGGAGACAAGTCCGGCATGTCATCGTTTCCCACGGGGTGGCGCAGGGAGTAGTGGACCTTGAGCCGCCGGTTGTGGGCCTGGTCGAGGAGGCCGGAGGTGGCGAGCGACTGCAGCCGGGTGCGGGCTTCGTTCTTGGTCAGCTGCGTCGTCCGGGAAATGCTTTCCACGGTGACGAATCCGTCGGGCTCCCGGGAGATACGCAGCAGCAGGTCGCGGTCGCTGATGCCGTGCTGGGTAGTGGACACCGTTTCCCGGCGGGACCGCAGAAGCCACACCATCAGGAGGATCAGGCCGAGCATCAGTAAGCCTATTACCAACAGCACTATCTGGGCGGTTGTCATATCCTAAAGATCACCTTTTCTCCCGCAACAGGCCTTCCTGTACTACGCTGGCGACCAGTTGTCCTTCGAGGTTGAAGATATTGCCCCGCGTAAAGCCCCGGGCCCCGCTGGCGCTGGGGCTGTCCATGCTGTACAGCAGCCACTCGTCGGTGCGGAAGGGCCGGTGGAACCACATCGCGTGGTCGAGACTGGCCATCTGCAGGTTGCGGTAGTCGGCGGCGCGGCCGTGGGGCAGCAGGGCGGTAGTGAGCAGGTTGTAGTCGCTGGCGTAGGCGAGCACCAGCGCCTGCATCCGCCGGTCGTCGGGCATGTCGCCCTTGGTACGCAGCCACACGTTGCGGGTGGGCTCGTAGACCTCGCGGGCGAAGGGATTGAGAAACTCCACCGGCCGGAACTCCAGCGGCCGCTCCACGCTGAGCATGCGCCGGATGTTGTCGGGCAGCTGGTCACCGAACTGCTTCACCATGCCCTCGTAGCTCACCAGCTCCTCCGGCAGCGGTACCTGCGGCCGGTCGACCTGGTGGCCAAAGCCATCCTGTTCCAGCTGGAAACTGGCCGTCAGATGAAAGATCGCCTGTCCGTTCTGGATCGCCTTCACCGCCCGGGTGGTGAAACTGCCCCCGTCGCGGATGCGGTCCACCTCAAATACGATCGGGATCTCCAGGTCACCCGGCAGCACGAAGTAGCCATGCAGACTGTGGATGTGGCGGTCATCGGGTACCGTCTGCATCGCGGCGGCCAGCGACTGCGCGAGTACCTGTCCGCCGAACACCCGAGCGCTACCCACGCTGCGGCTTTCCCCGCGGAAGAGATTCACCTCCAGCCGTTCCAGATCGAGCAGGCTGAGGAGCTCGGAGATTTGTTTCATGGCGCAAACGTAGGGGAAATCCCGGGGTAGGAGAGGTGGTCCGGTCGATGCTGCAGCCTGTCGGGGGCTGATTGGGGGGGAAGGGTCACCATCGCCAGGGGAGGGACATTTAAAATTTTCAATGTGGAATTTGAAATTTTCGCCCCCTACTCCCCCACCAACCGAGCCTCCTCCAGCAGCTTCCAAAGCTTCACCACCTCCATGCCCTCCTTCACATCGTGGACGCGCAGTACCGAGGCCCCCTGTTGCAGGGCGTAGAGATTTACGGCGGCGGTGGCGGCCAGGCTCTCCGCCGGGGTGGTCTTGAGGGGTTTGTAGAGCATGCCCTTGCGGCTCATGCCGGCCAGTACGGGGGCACCGAGGTGGCGGAAGGCGTGGAGATTCTTGAGCAGCTCGTAGTTCTGCTTCTGGGTCTTGCCGAATCCGAAGCCGGGGTCCACGATCACGTCGCGGATGCCCAATTCGCGGAGGGCGACGAGGCGGTGGGCCAGGAAATCCCAGACGTGGGTGACCACCTTATCCCCGTATTTCTTGGTGTGCTCCTGCATGGTCGCCGGGGTGGCGCCCTCGGGCAGGTGCATGAGCACGTAGGGGACATTGAGTTGGGCGACGGCCGGCAGCAGCTCCTCGTCGAAGCGGCCGGCACTGATGTCGTTGATGATGCCCGCCCCCGCGGCCACGGCGGCGCGGGCGGTAGCGGCCCAGACGGTATCTACGCTCACGACCGCTTTAGGGGCGGCGCGCACTACGGCCTCGACGACCGGCAGCACCCGGTCCATCTCCTCCTGGGCTTCCACCAGCTCGGCGCCGGGACGGGTAGACATCCCCCCCACGTCGAGGATCGCGGCTCCCGCCTCTTCCATGGCACCCGCGTCCCCGCCCACCCGTTGCGGATCGGTGCGGCTGTCGGCGTGGAAGCTGTCGGGGGTGGCGTTGAGGATGCCCATCACCAGGGGACGTTCCACCGTCAGCAGACGGCCGTTACAGTTGAGGGAGAAGGGCTGGAAAGGCAAGGTGACGGCAAGTTATCCGCGAATTACCGCATTATACACGACTTTTACCGTCCGATGCCCTATACCGAACAGCAGATCCGCGGCCTGGCCATCAATTTTCTGCGGTTTCACTACAAACTGCGGCCGCGATTCGGCGGCAGCGGCACCCGCGTGGTCGACAAGCCCCACTACTACCAGGGCGTGCTCATCGACGCGCGGCTGGCCTACCAGCGGCCCGACCGTACCTTCTTCACGGCGACCGTGGAGGCGACGAGCGTGGACCGCAGCGAGGAGATCCTCTACCAGGTCAATTTCTGGCGCATGTCCATCCACGCCGGGGTACTCACCCTGGGGCTGGCGGCGGTGCTGGTGTGGTGGGGCGGTGGCGGAGCACGGGTGCCGGGGTGGAACCTGTGGGCGCTCTTCGGCACCCCCGCCGTGTACTGGGTGATCCTGTT
>JBGTHX010000048.1:0-16599 GCA_041746055.1 Lewinella sp.
GGTGATACCCTCCTTGGCCAGTTCGATGCCGAAGAGGGAGGCTACCCCGGCCGCCACGATGCCGCGGGGTCCGACCCAGCTGATGAAAGCCTTGTCGCGCCACGTCAGGTCGGAGGTGTACAGGCTCCAGAAGACGCCGATGGGCCGGGCCACGAATACCACGACCAGGAAGACACACAGGCTTTCCCAGTTCAGGACCAGCTGGATCTGCTCCACGGTCATGTTAGCCGAAAGGAGAATGAAGAGCAGAGAGATCAGCAGGAGCGTGAGGCTCTCCTTGAAGTCCAGGATATCGTGCAGATAGGGAACCTCGCGGTTGGCGAGGTAGGCGCCCATGACCACAGTGGTGAGCAGTCCGCTCTCGTGGGCGATGGAATCCGAGATCAGGAAGGCCGCGACCACGAAGCCGAGGGTGGCGATGTTGAGCAGGAACTTCGGGATATAGAACCGCGAGATCAGGATAAACAGCAGGTGCCCGAGCACGAAACCGAGTCCGATGCCCACCAGTCCCGACTGAAAGAACTTGATGAGGGAGTTGTAGACGGTAGCCTCGGGATCGTAGTAAGCGATGATGAAGTTATAGAACAGCACGGCCAGGAAGGCCCCGACGGGGTCGATGATGATGCTCTCCCACTTCAGCACCGTAGCCACCTGCCGCTTCACGTTGATTTGCCGCATGATGGGCGTGATGACGGTGGGACCGGTCACGACGATGAGGGTGGAAAATAGGAAGGCGATCTGCCAGTTCAGCCCCAGGATATAGTGGGCCGCCAGGCCGGCGACCACCGTGGTGGTGAGGCTACCCAGGGTAGTCATGCGCAGGATACTGTCGGCCATACCCCGGATCTCCTTCAGCTTCAGGGTGAGGCCACCTTCAAATAGGACCAGGCCGATCGAGAGGGAAACGAAGCTGTAGAGCAGGTTGCCGGGGAAGAGGCCGGTACCGGCCTCGCTGTCAAAACGGGGGTTCAACAGGCGGTGGCCGGTATAAAGCTCCCAACCGGGGCCGATCAGAATACCCGCGATAATGAGGGGGAGAATCGCCGGGACCTTGAGGCGCCAGGCGATCCACTGCGATACGACGCCGATGATAATCAGGCTTCCGATTTCGTACATAGCAGTAAATCGCTTAGGGTCAAAAGTTGTTTATCGGCCCTGAGGGGTATCTTCGCCGGGGAAACATTTACAACCCTGCCCCAGTGACTCGTCCCGAATTCGAAGCTTCCCTCGCGGAAGCCCAACCGCCTGCCGCCGCCAGGCCCGAAATTACTTCACTCTGGTGGATCAGTAAAAACAACTGGGACCGCGCCCATTCGCTCATCGACAGCGCCCCCGGTTCCGATTGCGCCTGGGTCCACGCCCACCTGCACCGCATCGAGGGCGACGACGCCAACGCGAGCTACTGGTACCGGCGCGCCGGCCGCGACAAACCGAATTACGGCCTGGGGCGCGAAAGAGAGGTGCTCCTCAGTTATTTCCTGGAATCCTGAGTGCCGCACCACGCAAATCCTCCAGCCATGCGCTTTCTCCTTCTTTCCCTGCCATTTCTCCTGCTGTCCTACTGCGCCCGACCGGTCGCCCGCTTCTCCCCGGCGGAGACCAGCGTCAGGGCCGCAGACTCTCTCTCCTTCGCCAACCAGTCGGAGAAGGCGGTGAGCTACCGCTGGGACTTCGGCAACGGGCAGACCAGTGATACCGCGGAACCCACCGTCCGCTACTTCCGTTCCGGCAATTACCAGGTGGCCCTTACGGCCACGAACGAAAAAGGAAAATCCCGTACCACCACTCAAACCATCCAAGTGACTCCACCCAAAGAATGCCTCATCCGCATCGAGACCCCCCAGGGCGACCTGCTGGCCCGACTGTCTGACCTCACCCCCCAGCACCAGGACAATTTCGTCAAGCTGGTCGAGGAAAACTTCTACGACAGCCTCCTTTTCCACCGCGTGATCGACGGCTTCATGATCCAGGGCGGAGACCCCACCAGCAAGGGGGCGGGCCCGAACGACCGCCTCGGTAGCGGCGGCCCCGGCTACCAGGTGCCGGCGGAATTCGATCCCTCACTGGCGCACGTGAAGGGTGCCATCGCGGCCGCACGGACCAATAACCCCGAGAAGCAAAGCTCCGGCTCGCAGTTCTACATCGTGCACGGTCGCCCCGTCACCGAGACCGAACTGAACCGGCAGGAGAGCCAGACCGGCGTCCGCTACCCGAGCGATGTCCGGGAGAAGTACCTGGAGGTCGGAGGCGTTCCCTTTTTGGACCAGAACTACACCGTATTCGGACAAGTCATCGAGGGGCTGGACGTGATCGACAAGATCGCCGCCACCGCCACCGGAGCCGGAGACCGGCCCAAGGAGGACGTGCCGATGAAAATCACGCTGGTCCGGTAAGCGGTCTCTGACCCCTCCGACCCATCGGGTACAAACAACTATATTCACGCCCATGGCAGAAAATAGCGGAAGCAACAGCACTCCCATACTCGGTGTCGACGTCGGTGCTACCGGCTTCAAGGGAGGCTTGGTCGACGTCAAAACCGGTACCATGCTGACCGAACGACACCGCTTCGATACCCCGCAGCCGGCTACCCCCTCGGCCATGGCTTACACCTTCCGCAGCCTCGTGGACCACTTCGAGTACAGTGGAATCGTGGGCGTGGGCTTTCCGGCGGTGATCCACCGCAACGTGGCCCGCACCGCGGCCAATATCGACAAGGGCTGGATCGGAACTTCCATCTCCGAGACCTTCGGGCGGATGCGGGACGTATCCATCTATGCCCTAAACGATGCCGATGCCGCCGGTATCGCGACCATGAACTTCGGCACGGGCCGCTCCCACAAAGAGGACGGCACGGTCGTCATGATCACCATCGGTACCGGCCTGGGTGGTGCCCTGTTTTTGGATGGCGAGCTGGTGCCCAACTTCGAGCTGGGCTCCCTCTACCTAAAGGGCATGGACATCATCGCCGAGAAATTCGTCTCCAACAAGGTTCGCAAGGATACCAACATGGACTGGAAGACCTTCGGCAAGCGGCTGAACAAGTACCTCAACCACGTGAATTTCATCTTCAACCCCGACCTGATCGTTCTGGGCGGGGGAGGAAGCAAGTACTTCTCCGACTACAAGAAGTACCTGAAGGTGGGGTGCGAGGTGAAGCCCGCCGAGATGCGAAATACCGCGGGTACCGTAGGTGCGGCGGTGTACGCCTACCAGCGCCACCACCGCAAGCTAGCGGCGATCTAGATCGACCAGGTAGCTCCTTCCTTACTGTCTTTTACCGTGATGCCGGCACCGGCCAGGGCGTCCCGCAGCTTGTCGGAGAGGGCCCAGTCCTTATCGGCGCGTGCCTGCTGCCGGAGGTCGAGCATGATCTGCATGACCTTGTCCAGTGCCTCCTGCTCGGCACCACCCGCCGCGGCTTCGTCGGACAGCCCCAACACGTCGAAGAGCAGGGTGCCGAGTCCTTCGCGGAATTCGTCCAGCGCACCGGCGCCCACCTCATCGAGCGAAAGCTGCCCGCCCTGCAGGGCGTTGATGCGGGTGACCAGTTCGAAGATGCGGGCCACGGCCTTGGGCGTATTGAAGTCATCGTCCATTTCGGCGTAGGCGGCCTCCAGGCCGGCCGCGAGTTCCTTACCCACCGTACCGTTCTGTGCTCCGCCGCGGCCCTCGAGCCCCTTCAGGGTATTCCAGGCTTCCATGAGGCGGGCGTATCCCTTCTTGGCGGCCTGCAGGGCCTCGTCGCTGAGGTCCATGGTACTGCGGTAGTGGGTCTGCAGCATAAAGAAGCGCACCACCATCGGAGAGTAGCCCTCGGATACGTGGGGGCTATGGCCCGAAAACAGCTCTTCCGGGGAGATGGTATTGCCGTCGGACTTCGACATCTTCTTCCCGTTCATCAGCAGCATATTCGTGTGCAGCCAGTAGCGGGCGCCGGCGTGGTGGCAGGCGCCGACGTTCTGGGCGATCTCATTCTCGTGGTGGGGGAATTTGAGGTCGTTGCCGCCGCCGTGGATATCGAATTCCTGGCCCAGGTACTTCGTGCTCATGGCCGAGCACTCCAGGTGCCAGCCGGGGAAGCCGGCCCCCCAGGGGCTGTCCCACCGCAGGATGTGATCGTCGGAGGCCTTCATCCAAATCGCGAAGTCGGAGGGGCTCCGCTTTTCGTCCTGCGCTTTGAGTTCGCGGCTCTCGGCCTTGAGTTCGTCGATGCGCCGGCCGGAGAGTTCGCCGTAGCGTTCGTCGTTGCCGTTGTTATAGGCCTCCACGTCGAAGTACACCGAGCCGTTCACCTCGTAGGCGTAGCCGTTGTCGAGGATCTCCCGCACCATCTCGATCTGCTCGATCAGGTGTCCGGTGGCCCTTGGCTCGATGCTCGGGGGGAGGGCATTGAGGGTCCGCATCATGTCGTGAAACTGGTTGCTGAACTTCTGGGCGACCTCCATCGGCTCCAGTTGCTCGAGGCGGGCGCCGCGGCTCATGCGGTCTTCACCGTCGTCGGTCAGGTGGCCGACGTCGGTGATGTTGCGCACGTAGCGCACCTTGTACCCCTGCTCCTTCAGGTAGCGGTAGATGATATCGAAGCTTACGAAAGTGCGGCAGTTGCCCAGGTGCACGGGGTTGTACACCGTAGGGCCGCAGACGTACAATCCGACGTGGCCCTCTACCAGGGGCGTGAACACTTCCTTCTTGCGGGTGAGGGAATTGTAGAGGGTAAGTTCGGTGGGCATGGAGCGGGGATGGTTTCGGGGGCGAAATTAAGGGTTCTTGGCTTGGGGTGATGGGTGCACTCGGCTCGTGATCTCCGGTCGCGTACCCACCCCGAGCGCAGCGAGGGGCCAGTTCAGCCATTCACTCACTACCCCATCTCCCAGAGAAAGCGGCTGGCAAAACTCCGGTACGGCCGCCACGGCTCCGCCGCCTCGGTGAGGGAGTTGACGAGGGCTTTGCCCTTCAGCTCGTGCAGGTCGAAGAGCGCGATGAGGTTGCGGCGGACGACCAGGTCGTCGATGGGAAGGAGATCGGGGCGGTGGAGGATGAACATCAGGACCATCTCCACCGTCCAGCGGCCGACACCCTTGATGGTGGTGAGGAGGTCGATGATCTCTTCGTCGGAGTAGATGCTCCAGTCCTGATTGATCAGGCGGTGCTCGAGCCAGAATTCGGCCACCCGGCGCAAGTAACCCGCCTTGGGGCGGCTCATGCCCACGGCCCGCAGGTCGCCTACGGAGAGCTCGAGGAGCTGGGTGGGGTGGGGGTAGCCGTCGGGGAACAGCTCCAGGAAGCGGCCGAAGATGGTGCCCGCCGCCCGGCCGCTGAGCTGCTGGTGGGTAATGGACCGGATCAGGCCGAAGTATACGTCGCCGCCGAAGTCGGGCCGCTCCTTCAGGGTGTGGGCGGCCACGACCGGAGCCAGGCGGGGCTCCCGGCGGAGGTGCTCGAGAATGGCGGGATCGGTCATGGGGGGTAAGGTACGGACAGCCCCCAACGACACAGGGCCCCGAGACGGATGTCCGGAGCCCTGCTCGGTGGGGATGTTCTGGGTACAAAAGTTCTTAGCTGCGCGGGCTCACGCCTTCGTAGTGCTTGCGGGTATCCGCCTCGGTGATCGGCTGGCCGCCCTGGGCGGTGGCGCTTACGATACGACCGACGAAAAGCAGGTGGTCACCGGGAGTGGTGAGGGCATCCTCCAGTTTGCACTCCAGGGTGGCGATGCCGCAGTCGAGCAGGGGAGCGCCGGTCTTACCCTCGGTGTAGTTGACGCCGTTGACGGACTGGTTGCTGTAGTCCACCTCGTGCTGTTCGGCGAATTTCTTGATGAGGGATTCGTCGTTCTTGCCGAGTACGCTGAGGGAAAAGGCCTGGGCCTTCTGGATGGTCTCGTTGAGATCGCTGTCTTTCTTCACGGCGATGGTAATGAGGGGCGGCTCGAAACTGGACTGCATCGCCCAGCTTACGGTGGCGGCGCTGACCCAGTCTTCGTCGCGGGTTTTGAGATCTTCTCCACCCTTACGGGTAGCAACGATGTAGAAACCGTAGGATAATTGCTTGAGGGCTTGGTCTAATTGCTGGTCGGCTACTTGGGAGGCCATGATCTTTGGATAGTTTACTGTGATAATGCTCCTTTGCAACGGGTGGCCTTCCCGCGATGTTCAGGATGGATTGTCTTGGTGCCGGCGGAGAATATCCCCTGTTCTACGAAGCCTCAGCCTCCGAAAAAGCGTTATACCGCTCACACCCGATTGCCCCCGCACCCGCGACCCCGCCCGCTTATGAAATACTTCCTCCCCCTGCTGTTGTTGCTCCTTTTCGCCTGGGGTTGCCTGGACGACGACGACCAGTTCGATCCCATCCGGGAAGCGGATGTCACGGTCGCCTACCACGCCGAATACGATGGTCAGCCGCTGGCCATCCAGCGCGAGGCCTACGGCTATCCTACGGGAGATTCGCTCAAATTCCTGCTCTTCCAGTATTACGTCTCCGACCTGCAGCTCCTACCGGCCGACGGCGGCGATACGGTGCGGCTCGCGGATATCGACCTGATCCGCTGGATGTCTGCCGGCGATACCACCGACGTGGAGCGCACCTACTCGGTACCCGCCGGCGAGTACCGCGGACTGCAATTCGGACTCGGCGTGAAGCCCGAGCTCAACGCCATGGACCCCAATAACTTTGCCGCGGATTATGTCCTCAACGAGAACGAATTTTGGGGCCCCGCCACCCGCTACGTCTTCGCCAAGATCGAGGCCAACGCCATGCTGGACGAGGACGGCCGCTACGACACCGGCCTGAGTTATCATATGGGTAGCGACTCGCTGTACCGCACCGTGACGCTCAACCGCACCTTCACCGTCGGTAACGGCGGCACCGATCGGCTCACCGTGATCACCGATGTTTTCAGGGCCCTGAGCGGAAACGGACAGACCTTCGACATCACCGACCCCACGAAGCAAACGGTCCACGGCGGCAACCAGCAGGTGGCCATCGGCATCTGGGACCGCCTCGCCGCGGCTTTCACCCTCGAAACGGAGTAGCGGTGCGGGGCTGGTGCTACCTCCTGCCCCTACTCGGTCTGGCCTGCGCCCCGGAGGCCGGTGAACCCGCCGAGCGCCCCGCATTCGCCGCCATCCTGTACCCGATAGACAACCCCTCCACCCCGGCGGGTGAGGCCCTTGGGGAACGACTCTTCTTCGATCCCGGCCTCTCCGCCGACGGCACCATCAGTTGCGCCAGCTGCCACCGCCCGGAACTGGCCTTTACCGACGGACTGCCCGTCTCCGTAGGGCTGGCCGGCCGAGCCGGCACCCGCAATACCCTCGGCCTCACCAACGTCGGCTATTTCCACCACCCCCTGTTCTGGGACGGCCGCGCCGATAACCTCGAGGCCCAGGCCCTGCACCCCGTCGGCACGGACCACGAGATGGGCGGCTCCTGGCCGGAAACGGTGCGCAGGCTGGCGCGCGACGCGTCCTACCGTACGGCCTTCGCAGCGGCCTTTGGCAGTCCGGAGATCGACTCCACGCGGGTGGGCCGGGCCCTGGCGCAGTACCAGCGTAGCCTCGTATCGCGCGATACCCGCTACGACCGCGTGCGGCGCGGGCAGGCGGAGTACACGGCGCAGGAGGCCCTGGGTCACGCCCTTTTCTTCGACCTCGGCGATGACCCCGGCGGTCCGTGGGCCGGGCTACCCGCCGCCGAGTGCGCCCACTGCCATACACCGCCCCACTTCACCAACGAGCGCTTCGAGAACAACGGGCTGGACGAGGTCACCGACCTGACGGCCTTCTCCGACCCGGGTCGCGGTGCCGTAAGCGGCCTGGTGTACGACAACGGCCGCTTCCGCACCCCGGGCCTGCGCAACGTGGCCCTCACCGCGCCCTACATGCACGACGGCCGCTTCCGGACCCTGGAGGAGGTGGTGGACCACTACAATTCCGGCGGCCACTATGCGGAAAACCGCAGCGCGAACGTTCATCCCCTGGACCTGGAACCCGCGCAAAAAGCGGCCTTGGTCGCCTTCCTGCACACCCTTACCGACTGCTCGCTTGTTACTTCCGGGGCGGCGGCGCGCGGGTGCCGGGGCCAACCTGAATAGCAAAGATCTCCCATGCTGCGTTTCCTCCTGATTTTCGGTCTTCTGGCCCTGCTCACCGGGGTGGGCTGCAAGGGCGATCCTATGACCGGGACCGAAGTGCCGGAGGAGGGCCTCATCGCAGGGCCGAACGCCCCGACGCCCTACAGCCTGGAGGTACCCGACTACTTTCCCGCCCCGATTCTGGATCCCGACAATCCGCTCTCCGAGGAGGGCATCGAGCTGGGGCGGCGGCTGTTTTACGACGTGTCGATCTTCAGTACCGACGGCAACATGTCCTGCGCCACCTGCCACAAGCAGGAGCTGGCCTTCACCGATGGCCTCGGCCGGGCCATCGGCGTACGCGGGGAGGCCGGGCCGCGCAGCGCGATGTCGCTGGTGAACCTGGCTTTCAATCCGAACGGCTTCAACTGGGACGGCCGGGAGGAGAAGCTCTTCAACCAGGCCATTCACCCGGTGGAGGATATGCTGGAGCTGGACAACGACTGGGAGGAGGTGATCCGTAAGCTCCGGGATCACGAGGATTACCCGGCCCGCTTCCGGGCGGCCTTCGGTATCGACCGGGTGGACCAGATCGACCGGGAGCTGACTACGAAGGCCCTCGCCCAGTTCGAGCGTACCATCATCTCCGCCAACAGCAAATTCGACCGCGTCGTGTACCAGAATGCAGACTTCTTCACGGAGGAGGAGCAGCTGGGGGCCGACAGCCTCTTCTTTGTGGAGAACGTGCCGCCCGGCATCCTGCACCCCGGCTGCGGCCACTGCCACAATGCCCCCACCTTCGGAGATAACAAGTTCAAGAATAACGGGATCGAGGACGCCGCCAGCCTGGATGACATCATCGACAAGGGCTACGGCGACGTGACGGGCAACCGCTTCGACAACGGCAAGTTCCGGACCCCGACCCTCCGCAACATCGCCCTCACCGCGCCCTACATGCACGACGGCCGCTTCGAAACCCTGGAGGAGGTGATCGACCACTACGCCAGCGGGGGCCATAACCTCGAGAACGAAGACCCCAACATCACCGGCTTCACCCTGACCGAGCGGCAGAAGAAAGCCCTGCTGGCCTTCCTCAATACGCTGACCGACGAAAAACTGCTCACCGATCCGCGTTACGCCGACCCGAATCGGTAGGCATTCCGGTCTAGTCCCGTCCCCAGACCGGCCAGCGGCCCGGTGTATAGGGCGCGCCCTCCTGTTCCAACGTTCCCTCCAGGGCCTGCACTTCCTGCTCGATGGTCCGTAGTTGCGTGATGAGGGGAGGAAGCTGGGCCTCGGCGATGCGGAGATTCTCGCGGAAGGTCTCGGTAGGCGCGCTGGTCACGTCCCACATGCCGTACTCCACGGAGCCTATGCGCTGGGCGACCGAGGGCGGCGTCTCCATCTCGAGCCGGCTCAGGGTACGGTCACCGTAGAGGCGGGTGGTGAAGTCTGCCATCTTTTCCTTCAGCTCATTCACGGCCGTAAGCACTTCCGCGGGATCTCCCGTGGTTTCCAGGGCCGCCTTTTCGAGCGACGCTACGCGCCGGCCGAGTTCCTGCCGGATGTTGCCCACGGCACTCACCGCCCGGCTGAGTTTGGCCACCCGGGCGGTGAAGTCGGCGTAATCACTCCAGTCTTCCTCGGGGAAGGTGGACTGATCGAGGTACTTCACTTCAAATTCGAGCGGCCCGGCCAGTTCCCGCATCGCGCCGTCGAAGTACTGGCTCATGGTCACCGTGTACGTGCCGGGCACCACGAGCTGCCCCTTGGAGGCGCTGCCGAAGAGCACGTCCGGGGCGGGGGCGTAGCGTTCCTCGATGGGGTCGGCGGGCGGATGGCGCAGGTCCCAGCTCAGGCGGTGCATGCCGCTCGAGGCCGGTTGGCGGAGTTGCCGCACCGTCTGTCCGCCGGCATCCCGGATCGTGAAGAGCAGGAAGGGATCCTCCTGCCGCTCCTCCAGCCGGAGGCTGTCGGTGGACGGGTAGTAGACGGATTCCTTGCGGTCCATGATCTCCCGTTCCCGCTCCTGCCGCTGTTCCTTGATCGTCTTCGGGGCCTCCTTCAGGTAGTAGGTGAAGGTGGCGCCGTAGTCGGGGTTATCGGAGCGGAAGAGGCTGCTGCCGAGGTGGCCCTTGTCGCGCAACCCGAGCGGCGTCCGCTCTACGAACAGCCAGGGGTCGCGGGTGGCAAACAGCGCCGCTTCCCGCTCAAAGACCTCCGGGCCGAGATTACGCAGGGGGGTATAGTCGTCGAGTACGTAAAAACCCCGCCCGAAGGTGCCCAGCACCACGTCGTTCTCCCCGCGCTGGATCTCGATGTCGCGCACGGCGATGGTCGGCAGCCCACTGCCCAGCTTCACCCAGTTGCTCCCGCCGTCGGGGGAGAAGTACGCCCCGAATTCCGTGCCGCAGAAGAGCAGCTGCGGATCCTCGTGGTCCTCGGCGATAGTGTACACGCTGCCGCGTTCGGGCAGGGTGGCGGCCAGGGAGGTCCAGGTGGCCCCTCCGTCGGAGGTCTTGAGCAGGTAGGGCTTGAAGTCGCCGTAGCGGTGCTGGTTGTAGGCGACGTAGGCGGTGTTGCGGTCGTGAAGGGAGGCGATCACCTGATTGACGTAGCTCATTTTCGGGATGCCGGGGAGCCCGTCGTAGGCTTCCCAGTTCGCCCCGCCGTCGGTGGTCTTGTGCAGCAGGCCGTCGTCGGTACCGACCCAAAGCAGGTTTTCGTCCAGTTTACTCTCCGCGATCGTGGTCGTTTGTCCGAAGATGGAGGTGGAGGTATTCTTCGCCACCGCATCCACGCTCCATACCTGGTCCATCACCGGCAGGGTATTGCGGTCGATGCCGCGGGTGAGATCGGGACTGATGGCCGTCCAGGAGTTGCCGCGGTCGTCGGTGCGGTACAAGCGGTTGGCCCCGAAGTACAGGCGCGTGGGCTGGTGTTGGGAGACCGTAAGTGGGGCGTCCCAGTTCCAGCGGAGGGCGGCGTCGCCTTCCGCTTCCACGGGTTTGATGGGCAGGTACTCGCCGCTGCGGCGGTCGAAGCGCGACAGCCCGCCGTACTGGCTCTGGGCGTAGATGATGTTGGGGTCGGTGGGGTCCACCTGGGTCTCGAAGCCGTCACCGGTGCTGGTCACGTACCAGTCGGAGTTGAGCACCCCATTGATGCTGGTGCTTTTGTTGGGGCCGCCCAGACTCAGGTTATCCTGGGTGCCTCCGTGCACGTGGTAGAAGGGCCCCGACTGGTCGGTGGCCACCTTGTAGAATTGGGTGACCGGAAGATTGGGCTTGAAGTGCCAGGTTCCGGCGAAGTCCCAGGTCTCGTACACGCCGCCGTCGCAGCCCACCAGCAGGTGGTCCGTATTGGCGGGGTCGATCCAGATGGCGTGGTTGTCGATGTGCTTGTTGAGCTCACCGAGGTTGCGGACCGTCTTGCCGCCGTCGTCACTCACCTTGTAGTAGGTATCGGTGATAAAGATGCGGTCCACGTTCCGGGGGTCACAGGTCAGTTCCTGGTAGTAATTGCCGCTGGTGAAGGTGCCGCTCTGCTTGTTCCAGCTCGATCCGCCGTCGTCGCTGCGGTAGATGCCCCCCTTGGTGTCGGGGGCTTCCACCACGGCGTAGACTACGTCTGGATTCACGGGGGAAACGTCGATACCGATGCGGCCCAGGTCCCCACTGGGCAGTCCACCCTGCAGCTGCGTCCAGGTGGCCCCGCCGTCGGTGGTTTTGTAAAGACCGGACTCCGGGCCGCCGCCCAGGTAGGTGAAGACCTTCCGCTGCCGCTGGTGAAAGGCGGCGTACAGCACGTTGGGGTCGCGGGGGTCCATGCGCAGGTCGTTGCAGCCGGTGTAGTCGCTCACGGCCTTCGAGAGTTCCCATGTCGCTCCGCCGTCGGTGGATTTATACACGCCGCGCTCGCCGCCGTTGCTCCACAGGGGGCCGTAGGCGGCGACCCACACTACGTTGGAATTGGTAGGGTCCACCAGCACGTTGGCGATGTGCTCGGAGTTTTTGAGACCCATATTCTTCCAACTCTTGCCGCCGTCGGTGGATTTGTAGACGCCGTCGCCGTAGGCCACCGAGCGCTGGTTCTGGTTCTCGCCGGTGCCTACCCATACCGTTTTGGGGTCGGAGGGGTCGAGGGACACGCAGCCGATGGAGTAGGAGCCTTCCCCATCGAAGAGGGGCTCGTAGGTGGTGCCGTGGTTGACCGTCGTCCAGACCCCGCCGGCGGCCGTGGCCACATAGTATTCGTCGGGGTTATCGGGATGCACGGCGAAGTCGGCGATGCGGCCGCTGGTCACGGCCGGACCGATGCTGCGCCACCGCAGGGCGTTGTAGGTCGCCGGTTTGAGGTAGGTGGAGTCGGTGGCCGGTTCGGGGACGGGGGCGGTGCGGTTGCGGCGCTGGGCGGTGAGGTCCTGGGCCAGGAGACCGAGACAGGCTAGGAGGAGTAGGGTGGGACGCATTGTCGTAGGAATGGGGGAATGGCAGAAGCGGTGACGATTACGCTAACATAGGGATTCTTCGCGCTCGGAGAGCGCTTTGCACTTCGCGGCCGGAAGCCGCTTTGTACTTTGGGGATATGCAAGAGATTCGCTACCCGCTGACCTTCACCTTCAAGATCAGTACGCTATCCAACGACTTCACGGCCACCGACGATACCGGCCGGGTCGTGGCCTACGTGCGGCAGAAAATGCTGAAACTGAAGGAGGACATTCAGATCTACCGCGACGAAAACCGGCGCGAGGTGATCTACAATATCCGCGCGGATCGCTGGCTGGACTGGTCGGCGGCCTACGCCTTCTTCGACGCCCACGGGCGGGAATTCGGAAAAGTGGCGCGCAAGGGCTGGAAGTCGCTCTGGAAGGCGGAATATGAGATCGTCGACGATCACGCGCAGGGGCAGTACACCATCCGCGAGGAGAACGGCTGGGTCAAGGTGATCGACCAATTGGTAGGGGAGATCCCGGTACTTGGCCTGCTTACCGGCTACGTTTTCAATCCCTCCTACCTCGTGACCGACCAACGCGGACAGAAGGTAGCCCGGCTGTCCAAGCAGCCTTCCTTCTTCGGCCGCAAGTTTCGTGTAGACAAGCTGGGCCCCCCGGTGACCGGCGCTGACGACGACCGCATTATGCTCGGCCTGATGATGATGATCCTGCTGGAACGCAAGCGGGGCTGAGGCGGGGTCGCGGGTGCGGGGGAACTTCCCGGAAGCCGGACTTACTTGCCCAGGAACTTCTTGAGCCCGGCGGTAAGTCCCAGTACGGCGACCGCTACCAGTTTCCAGGCCTTGAGCAGGAAGACACCAATGCCGGCCAGGATGCCCGTTTTGGCCAGCACCTTGGCGCCGAGCAGGGCCGCGATGCCGTAGCCGGCTACCTCGTCGAGGTCGGGGTTAAAGTTGGCGTAGCGGTTGCCCTGGGTGTAGGCTACACTACCGAGGAAGTCGTCGAGGTCCGCGTTCACTTCCGGCAGGTCCTGGATGCCGCCGATCACGTTCAGCGTCAGGAAGCCGCGGCGGCCGAGAAACAGGATGTTGTAGTTGAGGGTGGGCTCCTCCTCGCCTTCAAATTGAAGTTTTTTGGCCCAGTGCAGGCGCTGATGTACGGCGATCTTATTTCCCGCCAAAGCGGTAAAATGCATAAAACGGGATAGCCCCGGGCGGGGTATGGCCGGCGCTGGCCTTAACGTCTGATGAGCTTGAGCAGCGAAGTGTAATTGAGCACGAAGTCCCCCTCGCCGGTCACGACCGGTTGGTCACTCACCTCGTGGCGGAAACAGTCTTTCCACCCACTTCTGGAGAAATACTTGAGCGTAGCGGAAAAATCCGGAACTAACACGATAATCTCCACCGGCGGCTTGTCCAGCGTATGTACGGTCAATTCCCCGAAATGTACGATCCGGGTAGCGGGGCCAAGCCGCGAGTGCGTACGCACCGACATCCGGTATGCGAGCAGGCGGATCGACTCGATCCGGTCATTCGATGTCCCTACGCAGGTGATCCGCTGGTTGATATTTAAGCGGAGTACCATGCCCCCCCGCAGCTCTTCGACGCTGACGAATCCGATGTCCTCCCGCTCCCCCCGGCGGGCGGCATCGAACTCCGGTAGTCCCGACCAGTAGATGAGCCGGGGCGAACCGGTACCGCCCCGTAGCAACCGCTCCGGAAAGGGGTAGACGCCACCCAGGCTAGTCAGATTCGCCCGGGAAATTTTGCCGTGCCCGTCGGTATTAAGGAGAAACATGCCCGGAGGATTTACCTAAAATTAATCGGCCGCTCCCGTTCAGCGTGTATGCCTTAGGTTACTTTTGACACCGTAGGGCTGTTCGCGGCCCGTCCAAAACCTGTGACCATGCGCGTATTTCTTCTTTTTCTCGTGGCCTGCATCGTGTTGCCCCTCTCTGCCCAGCACGGGCATCCCCATCCCCACGAGATCGCCGAAACGCGGGCCGTCGACTTCCCCGATACCCGTGATTACCAGACGCTGGTCTGTGACTTCCACATCCACACCGTGTTCAGCGACGGCAGCGTGTGGCCCGATATCCGCATCCAGGAGGCGTGGCGCGACAGCGTCGACGCCGTGGCCATGACGGAGCACCTCGAGTACCAGCCCCACGCGGCCGACATCCCCCACCCGGACCGCAACCGAAGCCACGTCATCGCCACCGAGACGGCCGCGGAATCCGACCTCATGGTCATTCAGGGGGCCGAGATCACCCGCAGCATGCCCCCCGGCCACTGCAATGCCATCTTCATCGAGGACGCCAATGCCCTGGTGCTCGACGACAGCCTGGCCGTCTTCGAGGAAGCCAACCGGCAGGGTGCCTTCGTCTTCTGGAATCACCCCAACTGGGTCGCCCAGCGGCCGGACGGCGTAGCCACCCTCACCCCCTTCCACGACTACCTGATCGCCAACAATCTGCTGCACGGCATCGAGGTGGTCAATGACCTCACCATCAGTAAGGAAGCCCTGCAGATCGCCTTCGACAACGACCTCACCATCATGGGCACCTCCGATATTCACGGCCTGGTCGACTACCAGTTCGACATCGCCGGAGGGGGGCACCGGCCCGTCACCCTCGTGCTGGCCGATGAGCGGTCGCCGGAAGCCATCAAGGCCGCCCTCCAGGCTGGCCGTACCGTGGCCTGGTTCGAGAATACCCTCGTGGGCCGGGAGGAGAACGTCCGCCAGGTAGTGGAGGGCACGCTGTCGGTAAGTTCCGCGGCATACAGCGGCAAGTCTTCGGTGGCTGACGTCGTCATTCGCAACGACGGCGATGCCGAGTACGTAATGGAAAACCTGAGCGGCTACTCCCTGCAGAGCGACCTGGGCCCGATCCACCTGCCCCCCCACGCCGAAACCACGCTCAACGTCATGACGCTGGACCGGCTGGCCGATTTCGAACTCCGCTTCCGGGTACTGAACGCGGTGACGGGCGTGGAAGAACGGCTGGAGATCGCCCTCCCCGTAGCGGTAAATGAATAGGAAGCACAGGCGACTGTAGGAATGATGAACGGCCAGGTATCCGGGAATGATTCCGGCATTAATGGGCGATCAATGCGCAGACTCCGATTGTAAAGGCCCTGAATCGCTGGATAAAATAGTGCGTCATATTGCTGGCCCGGCGCAAAATACGGTGCGCGTAAGGGGCGTTTCCGGAGGCATTACTCCATGTGTTAATCAGGGTTCAACCGGTTTGGGCCGGAAAACCCTCCTTACTGCATTTGTGCCCCATCGTGCAAATCCCACTTGTCTAAATTCATTCTTTATCACCCCGTTCCGGATCGCTTGTTGGTGGTGACGGGAAGGGGTAGACTGGTTTACTCAACTCGCTCTCATGAAATACATCTACCCGCTGTGGGTTTGTCTGCTTTTTATTCTGTTGGCGCCTACTACCACCGTAGTGGCCCAAACCGTTGACTATTCCTTTTCCAGCAGTAGCCGGACGTGGTCCGGTACCATGTCCTCGGAAGGGATGTACAACGGTAAGAACGTTTATGCACATCCTACCGCATCCGAAGAAGTCGCCGTTTACTGGAATGACGGATGGACATTGCAATATGTCAACTTTGATGTAGGGCTGGTCGCAGTAATTGCCACTACATCCGAAGATGTCGGGAACGATCCACCTGAATTTGCCTCCAACAAGTGGCTCAACGGATCCGGCTATACCCTCACCAAGCTGAGCGGCAGCGGCACCGTGGTGTTCACGGTTCCCCTCACGGCATCCATTACCGGCCAGACCAACGTGAGTTGCCATGCCGGCTCCAACGGCAGCCTGACGGTATCGATCGGCGGCGGTTCCGCCAACTACAACTACAGTTGGTCCAACGGAACTTCCGTAAGCAATACCTCCTCCCAGGCCAACACGATCAGCGGCCTCGTATCGGGTACCTATACGGTAACCGTCACCGACTCCGACGGTGGTAATGTCAGTGCTTCCGCCACCCTGACCGAGCCCACCGCTATGCAGCTGGCCTCTGTCATTGGGGACATCAACTGCGGGGGAGGAACG
>JBGTHX010000049.1:0-24141 GCA_041746055.1 Lewinella sp.
CCAAGGAAATGAAGGATATGATGGCCGATATGCCCGATATGCAAATGGGACGCGCACCCGCCGATATTCCCGAACCCCGGGTATATCCCGCCGGCCAGGCCCCCACCAACTCGGACATTGAGATGCAGTCGATGATGGAAATGGGTATGAAAATGGACATGGGCATGGGTGCGAACGCCGATTCCGCCATGCCCGGCATGGACCATGACATGTCTGCCATGGACCACAGCAAAATGGGCCACGACATGCCAGGTATGGAAGAAGGCAACACTTATAAAGCCACTGAAATAGATGGCAAGACCATGGATACGGGCATGGACACAAAAATGGGTCCGGATGCCCCCATGGGCGTGATGATGACGGGATACTACGAACTGCAACGCGACAATCCCGCGGAAACCATCTTCGACTACAATATGCTCCGTTCCGAGCAACCGACCGAACTCCATGAAGACCGCCCCGTGCGCGTAGTACACCTCTACCTCGGAGGCAACATGTTACGTTACGTATGGATGATCAACAACCGGCCGTTGTCGCAGTCCGATAAAATCATGATCGAGCGCGGAGAAAACGTACGCTTCGTATTCCACAACACGACCATGATGAGCCACCCGATGCACCTGCACGGACACTTCTTTCGGGTAGTCAATAACCAGGGGGCTAACTCCCCCCTGAAGCACACCGTTAACGTGGCTCCGATGGAATCGACCGTCATCGAGTTCGCGGCGACGGAGGACAAGGACTGGTTCTTCCACTGTCACCTGCTTTACCACATGATGTCGGGTATGGCGCGTATCATCGGCTACGAAGGTTCCTCCAACCTGCTCGTAGCGGATAAGAAAGATTACGACAAATTCGCCATGGACGACCGCCAGTACTTCGGGATGGCCAGCCTGAGCGCCCTGAGCAACGGGGCCTGGGCGGACGTGGCGTACTTCAACAATTACAATGAGTTTAGCCTCGAGGGGGATGCGGACTACGACGGGAACCTCGAGGTGGAAGGAAAGGCAATGCGCTACCTCGACCCCCGGCAGTACTTTTCGGCCTATGCAGGCTTCGAGTATGATCGGGGCCGCCGGATTGATGCCGCCAGCGACCTGGTACGGCCGGACAACGAACTGGTCGGCCTGGCTGGCGTGCGGTACTTCCTGCCCATGATGGTGTGGTCGGACCTGCGCGTCGATCACCGGGGGCGCTTTGAGTTCCAGCTGGAACGCGAGGACATTCCCCTGACCTCCCGCTGGCGGGCCTCGGCCCAGGGGCGGTACAATTTTTCCGACCGGGACCTCGAGTACACCTTCGGAACCAGCTACTGGCTGGGCCAGTACTTCTCCGTGGCGGCCAAGTACGACAGTGATTATGGCCTGGGCGGTGGCGTTCAATTGATGTGGTAACCAACCTAAATACATCCCCTTATGAAAGGTCACCCCGCTGCACTGCTTGCCCTGCCGGGCGGGGCAGGTTCGCAAAGGGCCTGTACGCGCAAACAGCGTAAACACTAATGCTA
This sequence comes from Lewinella sp., assembly GCA_041746055.1. Lineage (GTDB taxonomy): Bacteria > Bacteroidota > Bacteroidia > Chitinophagales > Saprospiraceae > Neolewinella. The sequence continues at coordinate 1,508 of JBGTHX010000049.1, forward strand.
ATCCCTATGAAAGACTGCTGCCGTACCGACGAAACCCCGAAGCCCGCCTGGAAACGATTACTGGGCAAGATCTCCACTGCAATCATTCTTACGCTCCTCCTGGGCGGAGTCCTGTTTACCATCCTCCACGCGCTCCGTGGGTAGTTACCGAGCACGGCCACGAGGAGGCCATCAGCCGCGGGGCCCACGACGGTATGGCGGGAACGGACCATAGTAAGATGGACCATTCCAATGGGGGAAAGGAAGGCGAGCACGCCGGGCATCCCGACCATCATCGGATGATGATCGAGGACTTTAAGCGGCGTTTCTGGGTGGCGCTCGTGCTGACCGTACCGGTATTGCTGCTGGCCCCGATGATTCAGGGCTGGCTGGGTATCGCCTGGAGCTTTCCGGGACAGCTCTACGTACTCTTCGGCCTCTCTACCGCCATCTACTTTTACGGGGGCTGACCCTTTCTGAACGGATTAAAGGAAGAACTGGGCAAGGGTGCTCCCGGCATGATGACGCTGATCGCCGTAGCTATCTCGGCGGCCTACTTATACAGTTCAGCGGTGGTCTTCGGACTGGAGGGAAAGACCTTCTTCTGGGAGCTCGCTACCCTCATCGACGTCATGCTACTGGGCCACTGGATCGAGATGCGGTCGGTCATGGGCGCGAGCCGGGCCCTGGAGGCGCTGGCCGAACTGATGCCGGCCGAGGCCAACCTGGTTGACGGCGATCAGGTCAGGAAGGTGAGCGTCGGCGATCTCAAACCCGGCAGCATCATCCTGATCAAGCCGGGAGAAAAAGTGCCGGCCGACGGTCACATCACCGAGGGCACTACCGACCTCAACGAGAGCATGCTTACCGGGGAGAGTAAGCCCGTCACCAAGGCCGCCGGTGCCGAGGTGATCGGCGGGTCGATCAATGGCAGCGGCTCCATTCGTGTGGAGGTCAGCGGTACCGGCGAGGAGACTTACCTGTCTCGGGTGGTGAATCTCGTGCGGGAGGCGCAGGGGCAAAAGTCCCAAACCCAAAAGCTGGCGGACCGCGCCGCCAAGTGGCTCACCGTGGTGGCCCTGGTCGGCGGCTTCGGAACCCTCGGCGTCTGGCTATTGCTGGGCAGCGAACTGGCCTTCGCCCTCGAGCGCATGGTCACCGTGATGGTGATCTGCTGTCCGCATGCCCTGGGCCTGGCCATTCCCCTGGTCGCCGCCATTTCGACGAGCGAGTCGGCCAAACACGGCCTGTTGATCCGTAACCGGACCGCCTTCGAAAACTCCCGCAAGATTACCACCATCGTCTTCGACAAAACGGGGACCCTGACGGAAGGATCCCACGAGGTGACCAGTGTGGTTTCTCTGGATGAAACCTACGGTGAAGCCGAGCTCCTTCGTTACGCCACCGCGGTGGAAAGCAGTTCCGAGCACCACATATCTAAGGGACTCCAGCGCCGGGCCCAGGCTGACGGATTGGTAGTGCCCGCCAGTACCGGTTTCGCTTACGAGGCGGGAGTAGGCGTCACCGGAACCGTGAACGGAAAGCACGTACGGGCCGGCGGCTACCCCATGCTGGAACGGGCAGGCTTCACGCCGCCTACCGCCGAAGACGAAAAAGTGGAGACGAAAATTTTCCTAATCGTCGAAAACCAACTGGTTGGCTTCATCACTTTTGCGGACCGCATCCGCGCCAGCTCCTCCGGTGCCATCAAAACCCTGCAGGACAACGGCATCAAGTGTAGTATACTTACCGGTGACAACGAGCGGGTCGCCGCTTCGGTCGCCCACGAACTGGGAATGGACGATTACATGGCTGTGCGGCCAGCTTGATAGCCCGGTTCCGCGACTTACACGAGGTGCGCCGCGGTAGCGTCAACTACGCCACCAAGATGGGATGCGGGGGTTACCACCCCTGCGGTAGTGGAAAATCCTTTTGGCGGATGAATATACCCAACCCCGCTGACCGCTCAGGAAAGCTCCTGGCCGGTAGTTCGTCTGCCGGGGCTGTATAGTCGGCAATCCAAACGGTCAGCATCCCGCTGCCCGGTCGTAGCCGGTCATTTCGACTTACTATTATCCCACCCGGAACCAAACAAAGTGGCTCCCGGGCAACATAGTCAGGAGTAACAATCCACACTATGAACAACATTCTTACTCCCGCGGGAGGAACCGGACGCCGGCCCGCGTACGGTACCCGCGTTTTCCTGTCCCTGTTTTTTCTTACCCTGCTGGCCTCCGCCGGTATCCGGGCCCAGGAAACTACCAAAGAACAATTGATGAAGACCGGTCCCGAGGTCACCGGCACCGACCCGATGCAGGTCACCCCCAGCGGCCCCGCTCCCGATTGGGCCCCGGACATCGACCCCCAGATGCAAGCGGTGATCGAACAGCTGATGTCTTACGAAGCCCCCGACTTTGTCAAACTTACCGCCTTTCAGGTGCGTAACGCCCCTCTGCCCGCTGCGGCCGTGGCCGACCTGATGAAGAAGACGGGAATGCCCGCTGCGGCACCCAAGTTGGACATCTCCCATCGCCTCCTTCCCGTAGGATCGGACGAGGGTACGCTCGTCCGTATTTACAAGCCCCTGGATGCCGGAGATGCACCCCTGCCCGTGATCGTCTACTACCACGGCGGGGGATGGGTGATCGCTGACCTCGACACCTATGAGCCTTCCGCCATCGCGATGGCCGAGCAAACGGGTGCCGTAGTGGTTTCTGTGGCCTACCGCCAGGCGCCCGAGCATCCCTTTCCGGCCGCTCACGAAGATTCATTCGCCGCCTACCAGTGGGTCGTGGAGAACACCGACTCGCTGGGAGGTGATCCCGCCCGCATCGCTACGGTAGGCGAGAGTGCCGGGGGTAACCTGGCCGTCGCCGTCGCCCTGATGGCAAAAGAGCGGGGGGTCGCCCTGCCGGTCCACATCGTATCTGTTTACCCCATCGCCGACGGAGACACGGACTCGGAGAGCTACGACACCTACGCCAAGGCCGTGCCCCTCAATAAGCCGCTGATGGCCTGGTTCTTTGATTACTACTATCCCCAGTGGAAATCACAGGACGATCCCCTCATCAGCCTGATTTCCGCCGACCTGAGCGGACTTCCCGAAACCACCATCATTAACGCCGAAATCGACCCCCTCCAGACCGAAGGCGGAGAACTTGAAGCAGCCCTGAAAAAAGCTGGGGTGAAAGTGGAGCGCAAGCTTTACCTGGGTGTTACGCACGAGTTCTTCGGAATGGCTGCCGTACTGGACCAGGCGGTTGAGGCCCAGAAATTTGCCGCCAGCCGACTCACTGAGGCCTTCAAAGAACGGTAGAGGGGAAATTATCCCCATCGGGTCCTGGAGGACCAACTGGTCGACCAGGGGAAAACTTCGCTTGGACCGTGCTGCCGGAGTGGCCCGCAGCCAGGGCGGACACAGTCACCTGCTCTTCAACGTCATCAAGTAACCCTCCTGGGTAGTCCGACCCCCCAGGCAGCGGTATCCGGCAGAAACCTACCCTACAATTTGGGGTACTTCCTGAAATGGTCAGAGCTCATGGCGAGAGGGACAAATTTATAACTGTCCTAATGTACTGGCAGTATACATGCAGTCCCTTCAGACTTCGCTCCCCAGGACCTGCCGTAACTTTTGCCGTAGATCTGCCGCCCGAAAGGGTTTGGATAGGTAATCATCCATACCGGCGCTGATGCACCGCTGGCGGTCACTCGCGAGGGCGTGGGCAGTTAGGGCAATGATTGGTGTTCGGGGGGCATTCGCTTGTCGTTCCCGCTGACGAATTTTAGCGGTGGCTCCGTAGCCGTCCAGCACCGGCAGACGAAGATCCATCAGGATGGCGGCGTAGTGGCGGTGGGTAGCCATTTCTAGCGCCTCGGCTCCGGTGGTAGCTACGTCATAGACGTACCCAAAGCTGCGCAGATACCGGCCGGCAATGAGGGCGTTTGGCTCGAAATCCTCAACCAACAGGATGCGCGGTGGCGTGGCTTTAGAGGAAGTTTCTGCCCCATTCCCGGGTACCGCCCCCCGCCCCGCGCCGGCAGGCGGGGCGGGAGAGACGGACTCGATGGTCAACGGTAACGTGACCGTAAAGGTGGAGCCGCAGCCCGGAGTACTCTTCACCTCGATGGAGCCCTGCATCAGACTCACCAACTCGCGGGTTATGGCTAGCCCCAGACCTGTACCCCCGAACCGGCGGTTGATGGTAGTCTCGGCCTGGGTAAATGGTTGGAAGATCGACTCCAGCTGTTCCGGCGCAATGCCGATGCCGGTATCCGTCACCCGCAAGCGAACCTCGGCGGTGCGATGGTCGGGGGCAACCCGTTTTTTCACTTGTACCGTCACCCTACCGGAGGGGGTAAACTTCAGGGCATTGTCGCACAGGTTCAGCATGATCTGGCGGAGCCGTGCGGGATCGCCCACAAAACTGTCGGGGACCCCAACTGTATTGAGCAAGCGAAATTCAACGCCTCGCTGGCGCGCGCGCAGTGACAAGATATCCGCTACGCCCCCGATCAACTCACCGAGGCCAAAGGGAATTTGTTCTAGCTCTACGCTCCCGGCTTCGATCTTGGACAGGTCTAATAAATGATCGATCAGGGAGAGGAGGGAATCCGCAGATCGCTGTAGCATCTCTACCAGCTCGCCTTGCTCAAGGGTGATTTGGGGGTGGCGGCTCAAAATGTCGGCGATGTTGATCACCACGTTCATCGGGGTGCGGATCTCATGGCTCATATTCGCTAAAAATGCAGACTTAGCGACGTTGGCTGCCTCGGCTGCGTTGCGGGCCTGGATCAGTTGTTGCTCTACCAGTTGCTTGGCCGCCATATTCATCTCCCGCTCAATGACGCTTCCCGCCGTACGCGAGATGATCTCCAGCAGTTGCACCTTTTCGTCCGTCGGATTGGTGGGCTTGTCGTAGTACAGGGCAAAAGTGCCCAGCACGGCTCCGGAACTGGAGCAAATAGGACTGGACCAACACGACCGCAGGCCGTAATTCAGGGCCAGGTGGGCATGACCTCTCCACGCCGGATCGGTAGCCACGTCGTATGCCGCGTAGATTTTACCGGTGAAGGCCGCCTCGCCGCAGGAGCCTTGTCCGGGACCGATTTTTACCCCGGTGGTCGCTTTCATGAAGGCCTGCGGGAGACTTGGGGCCGCTCCAGGCCCCAGCGTTTTATTCGTTGGGTCCAGCAATAAGATGGAGGTGCGCACCCCGCTACTGGCGTTTTCCTCCAGCGTCCGGAGCAAATGGTCTAGGATGTCCGGTAGCGGCTCTCCGTGTACGGACATCTCCAAGGCACGCTTTTGACCCTCCGTAACAGCCTGGAATCGGCGCGCCTGGGTAACGTCGTCGGCGGCAGCGTAGAGTACCCCTTCGTCCACCACCGGATGAATGTTCCATCTCAGCCAGCGGTGGTTACCATCCTTGCACCGGATGCGGGTTTCGAAGCGGCGCGTTTCCCCACTCCCTGCGACCCGCTCCAGGATCTGGCCGGCAGTGGCGAGGTCGCGGTGGTCAACAAACTCCCGCCAGGGTCGGCCAACTACCTCCGCGGGCGTCCAGCCCAGGATTTTGGTGCAGGAGGGGCTGACCTCGCGTAGATAACCGTCGAGGCCGGCCTTCACCAGTAAGTCCGTAGTCACCGCGAAAAACCGGTCGCGGTCCTGTTCCGCCCGGATGCGCTGGGTAATGTCCTCCGTGGTATGAATTATGCACCGCAGTGTGCCGTCTTGGGCGAGCAGCGGAATATTTTGTGGCTTCCAATACCGTTCTTCGTAGCCCCCGCCCTCCCGAATCGGGCGCGGTAGGCTATACTTTAGGGGCGCCATAGCGTGTGCCGTGTGGTGGCACAACACGTGATCCAGGGAGGTGCGGAGGTCCGCCAACTCACCCTGCTCGGACTGTTCAGGAAAAGCCTCGAACACCCCGCGGCCTACCAGTTCCTCGAGTGTGCGGCGCATTGTCCGCAGGTAGGCTGCATTGGCCGTAAGGATGGTGAAGCGTGGGGCATCGGGTTGTAGGATCAGGTACATCCCCGGGACCGCGCTGAAGAGCGTCTCGAAGTCGGGTAAGGGTGATGGTAGGTCAGGTTTCATGAGTGAAGGTGTACGGTATCTGCCCCCCCCTATGGGGTGGAGCATTGCCGGTTGTAAGGTACTGCAATTACATAACGCGGCTTCCGGCATTAACAACGGTCGGGATGATAAGGTAACCCCAAAACCGGCCGAGCCGTGTCAGTAATTTAAGGTCGTGGCCGAACGATTCCTCCAGGACTTCAGAACATGTCTAAAATTATGATTTCTGCGATGTGAGGTGAAAATGGCTGCCGGCCGTGTTTTGTAAGTCGCCAAACTACACAGAACATGACCCAGCAGTACGCCCGGTTGACCGACAGCCAGTGGGACCAAGTTAAATCCTTTCTACCGATCCGACGCAAACGCAAACACGACCTGCACGACGTGTTCAACGCCATCCTCTGGATTACGCGCACCGGCTGCCAGTGGCGCAACCTGGATCGACAATTTCCACCCTGGCAGGATGGAGTAGCGGGTCTGGACCTCATCCATCTTGACTTTACCGGACAGTTACCACGGGCAGAAAAGCTGGTTGGGGACAGTGCCTATACCGGGCAGTTTGCCGCCCTGATGCAGCGACTTGATCGGGTAGCTTTTGAGTGCTCCCCCCGGAATCTGGAGCGGCGCGGCTTCGTGGTGGAACCGCGGCGCTGGGTAGTCGAACGGACCTTTGCCTGGTGGAATTGGTATCATCATTTAATCAAAGACTACGAGTGAACGGTAGAACATTCTGCCAGCTTCGTGCTGATGGCCAACATGCAGATGGTTCTTTCGTCACTAGGCCGTTTGGCGACTTGAAATTCTTAGACACGCTCTTAAATGGCGTTGTCCGGCAGACCCGCCAGCGACGCAGTTTCCGCCGGGCGGAGGGATACCTTGTTAGAGGCGGAACCCTGCTTGGTCAGTTGAATGTCGAGCTCCCGGTCCTTGAAGTTGTCGATGATTTCTTAGGAAACATAGCCCACGTAACTGACGGCGAAGGTCATTTCATCGCTACCGTCCCACTGAAGGCGAAAGGTGCCGTCTTTATCGGTTATGCTGCCCGTGTTGGTCCCCTTGATGAGCACGCTGGTACCGATCAGCGGATTACCGGTCGTAGCGTCCACCACCGTTCCCTCGATAATAGTATTGGGGGCGTTAGTTGCCGTTTCGGGCGTGAATAAGCGGCGCACGCGGCGCAAGAAGGAAGAGCGATCGGTAGCCGAGATCACCCATTTTGCTGAGGAGTCAGTCGCCAGGCTGCGGCGTAACAAAAGGTAGTTCTTCCGCCACTCTGGTTCTGGCAGTAAGGCCCCCCGCCGCAGTCCGAGCATCCTGCCGGCTTGGAAATGCGGGTTCGATCCTTCGCTGGCCACCGGCCGGTCGGTACCCAGCGCTTTCAGGCCCGGGTAGGAATGGAGTGGTAGCGGTGCTGAAGTCCCTCGCGGGTCTGTTTCACCAGGCCTTGCTTGTGCATCCGCTGCAACTGGGTGAGCACGGTGGTGTAGCTGAATTCCCGTTCGTGGGTGATCAGCTACTGGTGCACGTCGTGCACGGTGGCCCCGGACTGATCCCATAGGGCCTGCAGTATTCGTAATTCAGCGTCGGAAGGAATCGGAGGACCGGGAATGCCACAAACAAATACTATATGTGTAGTAATTGCAATAGGTGCCCCTGCTATTTTTCTTCCCCGGTCATTGTGGGCTGGTAACGGCGACTTCTCTGACCGGCGAAAAAGAATGGCTGAGCTCGTCATTAACTTTTTGCCATAGGTCGAAGTTTGAATACTGTAACCCACGATCACCATGCGCCAGCTCTCCGACTATAACAGCGAATTGAAACTGAAAGGCTTTAATGTGTTTCAGATCGAGAAAGACGGCAACAGCACCAACGTGTACAGCCGGAAGGACTTCTATAAGATCTGCCTGACCACGGGCAAGAGCATCATCCACTACGCCGACCGGGGCTTTGAGGTAGACGATACCGTACTCTTCTTCGGCAACCCGCACATTCCCTATTCCTGGCAAACCATCTCGCGCACCTACGTGGGCTACACCTGCCTGTTCTCGGAGGAATTTCTCCGCGTGTCGGAGCGCTCGGAGGGCATCCTGCAGTCGCCGCTGTTCAAGCTCGGGGGGACGCCGGTGCTAAAGATCGATGTGGAGCAGCGGGAGTTCCTCAACGGCATTTTCCGGAAGATGATCGAGGAGCAGCAGTCGGATTACCTGTATAAGGATGACCTGATCCGCAACTACATTCACCTCATCATCCACGAAGCACTCAAGCTGCAGCCGGAGGACCGCATGGACCAGCAAACCAGTGCGGCCGAGCGGCTCACCTCGGTATTTCTGGAATTACTGGAACGGCAGTTTCCCATCGAGACGCCGGATAATCCTCTGCCGCTCACCACGGCGAGCCAGTACGCCTGGGAACTTTCGGTGCACGTCAACTACCTTAATCGGGCGGTAAAGGAGGTCACGGGTAAGTCGACCTCCGTGCTGATCTCCGAACGGATCGCTACCGAGGCGAAGGCGCTGCTCCTGCATACCAGTTGGAACATCAGCGAAGTGGCGGTCGCCCTGGGCTTCGAATACCCTACCTACTTCAGCAACTTCTTCAAGAAGCTGACCGGAACTACACCGACGTCCGTACGATCCCTCAGCGCGACTCAGTAAGCCTTCGGCATTTGTCCCCTGCACCCGCGGCCCCGCCCCCCCTGGAAAAGGTTTGAATCCATTACCTATTGGTTTGATTTTCATTATCCGGCAGGGGATAATGTGGAAGATCTTTACAGGGGCAAGCGTGGATAAGAGTTGCCCTTCGCGTAGCGAATGGCTATTTTATACACGATAGACCTATGGTCCCGTCCTAAGCACCGAAGCGACTGCACCGAGAAATAAAGCAGCTTATGAAAAAGTCCAAACTATCCAGCATCACCCGCCGCGAAATGCTCGTCGGCACGGCAGCCGCCGTCACGGTGACGCTCACGCCGGGCACCTTGGGCAAGGTGGCGAACCTGGCCGGTAATCCCAATCCAAAGCTCGTGGAAACCGGGGTAAGGCTGACGGTAAACGGCGAGCTGCAGGAACTGACGCTGGATACCCGCACGACCCTGCTGGATACCCTGCGCGAGCACCTGAACCTGACCGGCACGAAAAAGGGCTGCGATCACGGACAGTGCGGCGCCTGTACGGTACTGGTCAACGGAGAGCGCATCAACTCCTGCCTGACGCTGGCCCTCCAGCACGAGGGAGACGAGATCACCACCATCGAAGGGTTGGGAACCCCCGAAAACCTGCATCCCCTGCAGGCCGCCTTCGTCAAGCACGACGGGTACCAGTGCGGCTACTGCACGCCCGGGCAAATCTGTTCGGCCGTCGGTACCCTGAAAGAAATCGAGGCTGGGGTTCCGAGTCACGTCAGTGCTGACCTGCTGGCGTCACCCGAAGCCAGCAATATGGAGTTGCGCGAGCGCATGAGCGGCAACATCTGCCGCTGCGGAGCCTACTCGAATATCGCCGAGGCCCTGGAAGAAGTGGCGGGAAATTCCTGATCGGTTTACGGCGGGAACGCCTCATCAACGATAAACCATGAAAGCATTTACCTATGAACGCGTCCGGACAGTCGCGGAAGCCGCTGCCGCCCGCGCCCGCACCCCCGGGGCGAAGTTCATCGCCGGCGGTACCAACCTCCTCGACCTGATGAAGCTGCAGATCGAGACCCCCGAGCACCTTATCGATGTCGGTAAACTCCCCCTGAATACCATTGAGCCCGCTCCGGATGGCGGATTGCGGATCGGGGCTTTGGTCAGTAATACGAAGCTGGCCGCAGATATCCGCGTACGGCGTGATTATGGGGTGTTGTCCCGTGCTATACTGGCGGGTGCTTCCGGACAACTCCGCAACAAAGCGACCACCGCCGGGAACCTGCTCCAGCGCACGCGCTGCCCCTACTTTTACGATACCAACCAGGCGTGCAACAAGCGCAAACCGGGCAGCGGCTGCGCCGCCATTGAAGGATCCAGCCGCTCGCTCGCCGTTATCGGGGGGAGCAGCTCCTGCATCGCCACCTATCCCGGGGACATGGCCGTAGCGATGATGGCGCTCGACGCCGTCATCGAGACCGTAGACGCCAGGGGGGCAACCCGCAGCATTCCCATCGCTGAGTTTTACCGCCTGCCCGGCGAGACGCCCCACATTGATAACGTGCTGACGGAGAGCGAGCTGATCACTTCCGTAGTGTTGCCGCCGCCGGTCGGGGGTAAGCATACCTACTACAAGGTGCGCGACCGCGCCTCGTATGCCTTTGCGCTGGTTTCGGTGGCGGTGATCCTGCAGGAGAACGGCACCGGCCGCGTCGCGGTCGGCGGGGTTGCTCCACGACCCTGGCGCAGCCGGGAGGCGGAGGTATTACTACCCTCCGGGGCCCAGGCAGTGACGGACAAGCTGTTTGCCGGCGCGAACCCCACCGAGGAAAATAAGTACAAACTGACATTAGTAGCCCGGACGCTGGCGGGTGTCCTAAACGAAGCAAAACGCTAAGATGAAATTCACTACACCAGCCGGACCAAATCCTACCGATCAACAACGGGTCATCGGAAAGCCGACGTCACGTATCGAGGGCCCACTCAAGACGACCGGTCAGGCCAAGTACGCGTACGAATACAACGAGGAGGTGTCCAACCCGGCCTACGGCTACGTAGTGGGGGCGGGCATTGCCAGGGGGCGCATTGAGGCAATTCATCAAACGCGGGCCAAGTTGTCTCCGGGCGTGCTTGCCATCGTTACCGCCGCCAATATCGGCCCGCTCCGCACCGGGCTGTTCTACACCGACAGACTGCTGGCCGGGCCGACCATTGACCACTACCACCAGGCGGTGGCCATTGTGGTGGCAGAAACCTTCGAGCAGGCCCGGGCCGCGGCGGCGCTGCTGCGGATCGACTACGTCAGGGAGGAAGGAGCCTTCGATCTGGCGGCCGGTAAGGATTCGGCGCAAGCCCCGCCGGCCGGTCCTTTCAGTCCACCCGCCGAGACCTCCGTCGGTGATTTTGCCACAGCGTTCGCCAGCGCGCCGGTCACCCTGGACGAGACGTACACCACCCCCGACCAGTCCCACGCCATGATGGAACCCCACGCTACGATGGCTAGCTGGGATGGCGATCGGCTGACCTGCTGGTGCACGATCCAGCAGCTGAGCTGGGGCGTCCGGGACCTGGCCCATATTCTGGACGTGCCCGCCGCCAACATTCGGCTGATCTCCAGCTACATTGGTGGTGGCTTTGGCGGTAAGGGCACGGTACTGTCCGACCTTGTAGCGGCTGCCCTGGCGGCACGCGCTACCGGCCGGCCGGTAAAGGTGACCCTGCAGCGACCGCTGATCTTTAATAACACCATTCATCGCCCGGCAACGATTCAACGCATTCGGCTGGGTGCGACTCCGGATGGTAAGTTGACGGCCATAGGTCACGAAAGCTGGTCGGGAAACCTGCGCGGCGGAAGAACCGAAACGACCATCGCTTCCACCAGGCTGATGTACGCGGGGGCCAACCGGATGACCAAGCTGCGCCTGGCCATCCTTGACCTGGCGGAGGGCAGTGCCATGCGCGCGCCCGGCGAAGCCTCCGGAATGATGGCCCTGGAAATTGCCATGGACGAGATGGCCGAGAAGCTGGCGATGGACCCGGTAGAATTTCGCATCATCAACGATACCCAGGTGGACCCCGAAAATTCGGCGCGGCCATTTTCTACCCGGCTGCTGGTAGAATGCTTGAAAACCGGGGCAGAGCGGTTCGGCTGGAGTCAGCACAACGCCACGCCCGCCGCAGTACGGGAAGGACAGTGGCTGGTGGGGATGGGCGTAGCCTCCGCTATCCGGGGTGCTCCGGTGATGCCCTGCGCGGCACGCGTACGGCTCGACCGCAACGGGATAGTGACCGTAGAGACGGATATGACGGATATCGGTACGGGCAGTTACACGATCATTGCCCAGACCGCCGCCGAGATGATGGGCATCGGGCTGGACCAGGTCGTCGTGAAGCTGGGCGATTCGATTTTCCCCGTGTCCCCCGGTTCCGCGGGCCAGTGGGGGGCGGCGTCCGCTACCTCGGGGGTGTACGCCGCCTGCGTTAAGTTGCGCGAGGCGGTGGCCACGGCCCTCGAGCTTCCGGTTGACGAAGCCAGGTTTGAGGACGGACGGGTGATTGCCGGAGACCGCAGCTTCCCGCTCGCAGACGCCGCAGGTGCCGAAGAACTGGTGGCGGAAGACGAGATGACCTACGGCGACCTCGGCCGGCAGTACGCCAGGGATACGTTCGGGGCTCACTTCGTGGAGGTCGGGGTACACCAGTATACGGGCGAGATCCGGGTACGGCGCATGCTCGCGGTCGCCCACGCCGGGAGGATTTTGAATCCCACCGCCGCCCGCAGCCAGATGATCGGCGCGATGACCATGGGCGTCGGCGCCGCGCTGATGGAAAAGATGGAAGTGGACACCCGCGTGGGCTTCTTCGTCAACCACGATTTGGCCGGCTACGAGGTACCCGTCCACGCGGATATTCCCCACCTGGACGTCGTGTTGCTGGAGGACAGTGATCCGACTATGTCCCCCATGAAGGCCAAGGGGATCGGTGAACTCGGCATCGTGGGCGTGGCGGCGGCGATCGCTAATGCCGTGTACAATGCTACTGGGGTACGGGTACGGGACTATCCCGTCACCCTCGACAAACTGATCGATAAGTTGCCGGTGCCGGCCTAGTTGCAGCGGGGGAGCGAAGCGCGGGTGAGGGTTTGATTCTATTACTCATTGGGTTGAATATCATTATCGGGAGGGGGTGATTCGACGGACCTTTGCATCAGCGAAGGTGAGGAGGGCAATTCCACCCGGCGCCAAGTGCAGTAAACCCGAAAACTATGACAAGCAGGAGCAATAGTCCTACCCCCAACCCCACCCCCCCGGTCATCGAACCGCAGTGGAACGCCGTCTGGTCACTGGCCATCGGCGTAGCGGGGCTCATTACGGCGGAATTCCTGCCGGTAAGCCTGCTTACCCCGATGGCCGCCGACCTGGGCATCACGGAGGGGGCGGCCGGTCAGACCATCTCGCTGACCGCCGGGGCGGCCATGGTGACCAGCCTGTTCATCACGGCACTTACCCAACGTTTTGACCGTCGGTGGGTGCTCTTGTCCTTCTGCCTCCTGCAGATTGCCTCTAATCTTGTGGTGGCTTTTGCTCCCGGGTTCGCAGTACTCCTGTTCGGACGCCTGCTCCTGGGGATCGGTATCGGAGGCTTCTGGACCATGTCCGCCGCCACCGCCCTGCGGCTGGTCCCCGCCGAGCGGGTGCCGAAGGCGCTTTCCCTCATTTTCGGCGCCGTGTCCGTAGCTACCGTAATTGCCGCCCCGATGGGAAGCTTCCTGGGCACCTTCCTGGGCTGGCGCAGCGTCTTCCTGGTTGCCGGTGCCCTGGGGGTGATCGCGCTGATCTGGCAGGCGGCCACGCTACCGTCCATGCGCAGCACGGGTGCCGCTACGTTGGGCACGCTGGTCCGGGTGCTTGACCGTCCCCGGGTGAAGCAGGGCATGCTGGCTACGCTGCTGGTCTTCATGGGCTACGCGACCTTCTTCACCTATCTCCGGCCCTTCCTGGAGCAGCAGACGGGCGTCAACGCCAATACCCTGACCACGATCCTGCTGGCCTTCGGCCTTGCCAACCTGGCGGGGACCACCCTGGCCCGCTACGCGCTGGAGCGCAGCCTGCGGTGGTCGCTGGCCGCGATGCCCCTCGTGATGAGCGGGGTAGCGGCCGGACTGGTCCTCTTCGGCGGAAGTACGGTCATCGCGGCGGTCCTCATCGCGATCTGGGGCACGGCCTTCGGGGTCGTGCAGGTGGGCTGGCCGACCTGGCTTACCCGCACCCTGCCGGATGAGGCGGAGAGCGGCGGCGGCTTGCAGGTGGCTACGGTACAGCTGGCCATTACGCTGGGAGCGGCGGTAGGCGGCCTCGGTTTCGACCTGACCGGCATCTCCGGCGTGTATATCGGCAGTTCCTTCATTACCCTGCTGGCGGCGGGGATGGCCACCCTCGCATTCCGGTCGCGCAAGTACCGCACCCAATTATCCGCGGAATGAAAACCTACCTGCTTTTACTCCTGGTGCTGAGCGTCTGGCTGGCCGCATCGTGCTCGGTGCCCTCCACTGACCCGATCACCCTTCAAGCAAATTCCTCCATGCACCTCATCATAGGTACGGATACCTTCCCGGTCGACCTGGCCGACAACGAAACGGCGGCGGCCTTGCTCGACCTGCTACCTCTGAACGTTGCAATGACTGAACTCAACGGGAACGAGAAATACTTCGATCTGTCCGGCGACCTGCCGACCAATGCGGCAGAACCCGGGGCTATTGAAGCAGGCGACCTAATGCTGTGGGGGAATAACACCCTGGTACTCTTTTACACAAGCTTCCCGACCTCCTATGCCTACACGCGGATCGGCAAGGTCAGCGATCCTGCCGGACTTGCCCGGGCCCTCGGCACGGGCGATGTTCAGGTTCAATTCATCAGGTAGGGAGTACTATCGAGAGGTATATCCCAATACTATAAATTATAGACCAATAAAATCAATCACTATGAAAGACCAAGTCATCCTAATCACCGGCGGCGGAGCCGGCATGGGGGCGGCCACCGCCCGCCTGGCCGCCGAGCGGGGAGCCAGAGTAGCAGTAGCCGACGTAAACTTCGATGCTGCCGAAGCCGTCGTGGCGGATATTACCTCCAGTGGGGGAGAGGCCATCGCGATCCGGTGTGATGTCTCGGACGCCTCCGCGGTCAAAGCCATGGTAGACCTTACCGTAGAAGCGTTTGGAAAACTGGACGCCGCCTTCAATAATGCGGGCATCATGACCCCCATGACCGACACCGCGGATGTGGAGGAAGACACCTACGACCGCATCATGAACATCAACCTCAAGGGCGTCTGGCTTTGCATGAAGTATGAACTGCAACACATGAGCGGGCAGGGCAGCGGGTGCATAGTAAATAACTCTTCCATCGGAGGCCTTAAGGGATCCGCGGGACGTGCGGTATACCACGCGGCTAAGCACGGAGTCCTCGGACTTACGAAGTGCGCCGGTATTGAGTACACCCCCAAGGGTATCCGCGTCAATGCGGTCTGTCCCGGCACCATCGAAACCCCGATGGTGAACGACATGATCAGCACGGGTGACCTCTCCGAAGAGGCCGCGGCCGCGGGTGCACCCATCAAACGGCTGGGTAAAGCCGCGGAAGTGGCCGAGGTCGTACTCTGGTTGATGAGCCCGGCGTCCAGCTACGTGATCGGCCAGCCGATTTCCGTGGACGGTGGCCTGAGCATCGTCTAATTCCTTTTCAAACTACACCAAGAACCGACTTATGAGCATCATCTCCCGTTTCATCCTTTCTTTGTTCCTCCTTTCCGTACTGTCCTGTAGCGAGCAGCCCGCTGCTGCCGAATCACCGACGGCTGTAGCGGATGATTTCGCGTCCCTCAACGCTATTTTCCCGAAGGGGGAACGCGGCCCCGCGGAGAATTTTACCGGCGCTGCCTTCAATACCGGGCTGGTTGCCCTCGACTCGACCTACACCATGGTGGTCGGTAACGTCTATTTCGAGCCGGGCGCGCGCAGCAACTGGCATATCCATCCGGCGGGGCAAATCCTCCTGATCACGGACGGGGAAGGGTACCACCAGTTGGAGGGCCAGCCCCGGCAGCGACTTAAGCGCGGGGACGTAATCAAGTGTCCGCCCAATGTGCGCCATTGGCACGGGGCAGCCCCCGAGACCGGAATGCAACAGCTCTACTTACTGCCCAATGCCGAAAACGGCATAGTAGAGTGGCAGGAAGCCGTCACCGATGCGGTGTACCGGGGTGAAGCCGCTGATTAATGCTAACGCATTAATTAACCCGAATAAACTATCAACCCATGGAAAATTACGAGAAACGAAACCCAAGCCTTCTCCAGGTGACCCGTCGACTGGTTCACCGGTTGGGTACGTAGGGTCCCCCTCGAGTCGGGTGCCCCTACGGCCTGGCATACCCATCCCACCGTACAAACGCTCGTCGTTACTACCCTCCGGGCAAAAAGCACTGGCACGGGGCCTCCGCGAGCAAAGTCAATTGTCACAATGCCGTCCACGAGGCGGTGAATGGAGAAGTGGTGACCTAGATGGAGCAGGTATTGGATATAGACTATACCGCCAAATAGGGCTAAACCACCCGTTTCAGGCGATTTATGTCATCATTTAAATGCACAACGAGAAGTTCCAATATTGAAAACAAAGTAATTGTCATTACCGGAGCCAGTGTGACTTGGGAAAAACCACCGCACTAGGGACGTGACCCAGCGGGATAAGCGGCGAAGGAATATCTTAAGCTCATACAGCCCCGCTACTTGCTAACGGGCAACCTGAAACAGGAAGCGGCTGCTTACTCAACCACCGGGATCAGCACCTGAATCGATGAGTCAACCCGAACAGTACGAAAGTCCGATTAATAGGGGGGCAAACCATGGAGGTGAAACCCTTTAACATCCGGACTACGATCGTATCTCCGGGTGCCGGCAAGACGGAACTCCTTGATCGCTTCACCAAAACGGATGTCTAGGAGGTCAATCAGGAGTACTTGGGAGCCGTCGGCCTGAGGCCCGATGCATTTGCCAATCTCGTTGTCTATATCATCGGTCAGCCGGCTGATGTCGACATAAATGTCATCTTCCGGGCTACCGCTCAGGTGCTGTAAGCGATTGAAAACGCCCGGAAACTGGTTGCCTACCCCTGTGCTTTGTTGCAGCCCAGGGTAACCGCATAGCCCGATACCCGCTACTTCTGCATGGACTAAGTTATCCGTTGAGCGCGAATGCGTTCTATATTACCGCTCAAACCAAGTAACCATGAATCTGGATTCTCTTATTACCGCCACGGTCACCAGCTTTGCCTCCGCAAGCGCACCGCAGCAATCAGGAAACGAACTTTCCCCCACCGTGTGGGAAGACTTTCTGCGCCCGATCTTCCTGAAGGAGAATCCTGCCGAAGGTGCCAAGCAATTTGCGGCTGTCCTCGCGTCCCCCGCCGAGCCGGCCCACCAGCAGGAGATCACCTCCAAGGTCAGGGAACACCTGGAAGACTACCCGGAATCCGTTCACCAGCTGCAAAGCCTGGTGGAGAAGAATGGTTACAAGCTCAATTCTTCAGGGGATTTTGTCAAAAAATGACGCCCCGACCGCCGGGGACCACGATGGAAAGTGATTACCCAGAGTACGTGCGGGGGTGAACGGAAGGGGGGGGAAGCTGCACCCCAAAGATGTTAACTAAGAATTATCGACCGCACTGGCCGTTGGAAAGGTATCCGAGCCCGCTCGCTCACCTTTAACCCCAGTTGTTGATGACCCTTCGTCTGCTTTGCTTCCTCACCCTACTGTTTTTCCTAGGCTGTGAAAAGGAGGTCCTGGCACCTGCGCTCCCGCCCGCTCCCGAAACCGTGCCTGAGCCTGAGCCTGAACCCGAAGCCGAGCCCGAACCCGAACCCGCCTTGGTGTATGCCCGCATAGGGGGCTACGTGCAGAAGGGCCCCTTTTTGAACGGGACCGCCCTGCAGATATCCGAACTCGATTCCAACCTCACGGCGACCGGCCGGACTTACACCTCGCAGCTGCTGGATAACCGCGGCACCTTCGAGATCCGGAACGTCGAACTGAATTCGCGCTACGTGCAACTTCAGGCCAGCGGCTTCTACTTCAACGAGGTCACCAATTCCAACTCCAGTGCCCCCCTCACGCTATTTGCGCTGTCCGACCTGGGCGATAAGCAAGGGCTGAACGTGAACCTGCTGTCCAGCCTCGAGAAAGGGCGGGTGGAGTATTTGCTCGGCACCGGCAGCTCCTTCACGGAGGCCAAGCAGCAGGCGCAACGGGAGATCCTGGACATTTTCGAATTCAGCGCAGACAATGTGGGCGAATCCGAACTGCTGGACATCTCCGAGTCGGGTGACGGTAACGCCACCCTGCTGGCGCTGTCTGTTATTCTGCAGGGCTACCTCAACGTACCCGACTTTTCGGAATTCCTGGCCAATATCAGTACCGATATTCGCCAGGACGGTATCCTGGACAGTAAAACGCTGCAGCAGCAGCTGGTGAAGAATGCCGTTGCCATCGACGAGACAAAGATCCGGCGCTACCTGACCGACCGGTACGAAACGATGGGCATCACTACCGAGATCCCCGATTTCGAACGCTACGTCCGGCAATTTCTGGACAACACCGATTTCGAGTACTCGCGCGAGATCCGGTATCCCGCCACGGACCCGAACGTGAGAAACCTGCTGGATTCCAATGTGCTGGTTTGCCAGCACGGAGAACGGCTTCAACTCGGGGCCTACTTGCCGAAGTACGCAAACGTCAGGGTGGATATCGTGGGAGGAGATTGGTACGTTAGCAACAACGGCCATACGGACGGCTGGAAAGTGACCGATATCGCTGGCTACCCGGAAGAAGAACGGGCGCAACGGTTCGTGACCGCGGATCCGGGCCTGGCCAACAAGACCATCACCTTTTACAATCACTTCTTCGTCGATACCTTCGGGTACACCCCGCCGCCGCCGACTACGCCGGTGATCTCGTTGTACGAGAACGACACGCTCCGTTGGTCGAAGGAAATCACCGTGCTGCAGCAACCGGCGGAGTAGGGTAGGTAGTACTGCCCGCGGGGTTAACCCCAGTCCTGATTACTTATTGGGCAACGGCCGGACCATAATGTCCTTGTAGTACACCTTACTCTCCGGGTCGTGCCCCTGCAGGGCGAAGGTGCCACTGCTGAGACCTTTTACCTTGGTATCGCCGGATTGCGGCAGGTCGGCCGGCTCGGTGTACTCAACCACCGTTTCGTCGTTCAGCTGCACCGTAACCTGGTTACCGCGCACGGTGATGGTCTGGGTGTACCATTCGTTGTCTGGCACGTGTACTTCCCGCACGTCGTCGAAAGAGTAGACGCTGCCCGTCCGCCGCCAGTCCGTATGCGAGTTGTTGACCTGGATCTCATAGCCCTTGGCCGGCCAGCCTTCCTCCTGGTAGGCGGTATGGATGAAGATACCCGAGTTGGAGCCCGGGGTCGTCATCACCCGGGCCTTGAATTCAAAGTCCGTAAAGTCATGGTCCATCACCGGCCCTTCGTAGAAGAGGTGGGCGCGGGGCCCGTGTACTACGATAGCGCCGTCCTCGACGCTGAAGGTGGCGGGGTTCTCGCTGGCCTGCCACCCGTTTAGGTTTTTGCCGTCGAATAGCGAGATCCAGCCGTCATTGGTGTCTGCGGATTTCGAAGTGGTGCAGCCCATGGCTATAAACAGCAACAGGCAACAGGAAATTAGGTATTTCATCGTATTCACATTGAGGGTACTTACTGGGAGGAAGGTAATTCACTTACGGCTGGGAAGCTAATTCGATTTACCCGTTTGTTTGATGCAGGCGCCTGAGCGGGGTGCTTCGTTTGGACTAAGACGTCGCGTTTCGAGCCTGGACAGGGAGTTCGCGCAGTACCCGCCGGGCGAACAGGAAGGTGAGCCCGCTGTCTACGCCGATACCCAGTCCGAAGACCAGGAGTATAGTCCGGAGGTCGGGTACCCATATGCCTTGCCGGTACAAGACGTAGGCGGCCACGTAAACCGTACCGTTGGTGATCAGGGACTGGTAGGCCAGATATTAGGTGCGGCCGAGTCCGAGGAAGAGGCTATCCGCGATCGTGTTGAGCGCGAGCAGAGCGTAGGGTCCCAGCAGCCAGTAGAAGGAAGTGGTCGCCAAGGGTACGGATTCTGCGTCATTTCCGAAGAAGGCCAGGATGCGGCCGGCAAACCCGGCGACGACCGCCCAACCCAGCAGAGTGATCGTGCCAAGAATCAGGGCGAGGCGCAGTAACTGTTTCACCCGCTTAGGGTCACCGGCGTGGTTGGCGAAAAGTACGTTGGTTGTTTCCGCGATGGCCTTGATCGGCACCAGCAGGATGGTCCAGAACAGGAACATGCACAGGTAATAAGCTCCGATAGCGTCCGTGCCGATAGCGTTGATGAGGTTGACAATCACTGCCAAGTAGGCGATGTTGCGGGCCGCGCTGTCGACGGCCACCCACGCGCCGATCCGACCGAACAGGACTAGGTCCCCCCGGGAGGCGCGGAACAGATTGCGGGTTAGGCTCCCCCCGAAGTGTCGGTGCAGCTCGTACATCGCGAGGACGAATACGCCGGATTCTACTACTAGACTGGACAGTGCCACGCCCTCCGTGCCCAACAAAAGGGAAAAGGGATAGTCGCCAAAGAAGTAGCTGTCCAGGGCCAGCGACAGCACCAACCGCGCTACCAGCAGACGAACCAGCGCCCCGCGTAACCGGAGTGCCTCCATCAGGATCACCGCGCCCAGGCTCAGTGCCAGGGAGACCAGGGACCACGCCCTGATCCTCAGGTACACGATGGTATCCTTCACGATCTCCGCCGGGGTTTGGATCGCCTCCACGAAGCGATCGGCAAATACGCTAAGGGCGATTGACAGCGGTAGTACGAGGAGAAAGATGACGCGCAGGGCCCCCGCCGCCCGGCGGGCGGTCAGCGCCTCTTCGCCACGGTGTAGTGTGCTTCCCACGAAGTAGAAGATGGGGAGCACGAGGCTCTCCTGCACGATCTCGGCGAGGACCTGCACGAACTGCCACTGCGAATCCACCGCCAGACCGTTGGTATTCGGGATTCCATTCCCGACCAGGTACATCCGGTAGGAGAGGTAAAGCGCCGGAAAGGCGGTGTAGGCGAAGATGACTCCGAGCAGTTTCCAGTCCCAGTACGGAGGGTTCAAGGGTTCGGGTTTTACAGGTCGGTTGTATTTCGCTGGGGGTGAGGGGGTTGCGACAATTCGTACGAAGACCGCAGTACGCTGCCGCTTCGGGGGGGCGTTAGACTTGGAGAAGGTAGTCAAACCCTCGCTAAACCATGACTGAGCTAGACCGACTGCACCAGCGGGGACTTTTCTTCTGCGCGTATTTGGAGGGCAACCTGCCTCCAGAGAAATTTACTGCTGGCATGCGCGAGGCTCTGGATCGGGCGTACCGCGAGAAGAACCTGAAGGGCTGCCGAATGGCCCTCCGGGACATTGACGCCTGGGTGACCTCCTGGGATGACCTACCGATCCGTATAGAGCTCAACCGGCAGTGGAAGGCGGGGCCGGGGGCCGGGCAACCGCCCTTTGGCGGTACACCCAGGGCATTGGCCGGAATTTTGCGGCGGGGGCTGATCATGACTATGGAGGAATACCGGATCGTTCACGATTACCTGTCGGACTACGACTGGGATGAGAAGACCGGCGAGCGGCTGAACGCGATGATGAAGGCATTTAAAATACCCTAGTAGGTTTATACCCATCGATCGTCTTATTATCTCAGTAGGTTTTTAGGCCTAGTCAGTCTGCCGGCACGGATCCGATTGGGCTAGGGTGGCTTTAGCCGGGTGGCTTAGGTATTTAAGGCAAGGCGGTGATTTGGAAGGTTGTTTGTCTGTTTATGAAGGAGTCAGTTGCTGCTTCGCGCTCGGAGAGCGCTTCTAACTTCGCGGTCGGAAACCGCTTTTTACGGCGCGGTCGGAAACCGCTTTTTACGGCCGATTAAAAGACCCAAACTAACCGCGGGATCGAACCCTTCCGCTCATGCTCAACCTCATCAAACGCCTTTTCGGCCTCTCCGCCAGCACCCTCTCCCCCGAGGACCTCGCCGCCGGCACCGTCATCGACGTACGCACCCCGGCCGAATTCAAGCAGGGCCACGCCTCGGGCAGCCTCAACGTACCCCTGCAACAACTGGGCGACTCCCTCCCGAAACTGCGGAAGCTGAAGCAGCCCATCATCACCTACTGCCGCTCCGGCTCGCGGAGCGCTCTGGCCACCCGGCACCTGACTGCCGCGGGCCTCCGTGCCCTCAACGGGGGAACCTGGCAGAAGGTCCAGTCACAAAAGGAGCGATGCTCCCAGCCGGAAACAAATAGTTAGCTAATCGTCGGCACCGGGGCGTCCATGGGGTTGTTCTGTTGTCCGCACCGGACTATCTTGGATGCCTATGAACCGATTCCACTACCTCGCGATCTCCCTGACCGCCTTTTCCCTGCTGACCCACCGCCTGGTCACGGAAAGCTCCCAGCGGGCGGAGGAACCACCCCGGGTAACGGAGGTGGTGACCCAGGAAACCCTTTCCGGACTGCAGGCCGCCGAAGCAGTCCCCATCGTCTTGCCGGAAGCACTGCCCGCAGAGTAGGATCGAACGCGGTAAAGATCACCGCCGGAACACCCCCAACAATACCAGGCTGATCCCCCGCGCCCGCGCTACCTCCACCCGCACCGAAAAGGGAGCGGCCACGGGATTGTCGTATTCGAGCATGGGGTAGGCGTCCGGGTCGTTGTCGGAGCGTACGATCGCCAAATCGCCGTCCGCCAGGTAAAGGTCGAGATTCTGGATCCGCTCGCCGCCGGTAGCCGCCAGGAAAGTACGCCCGGCGGGTAGGGTAAGATTGCCGAGGGTAGCCCCCTCGTCCTCCTCCAGCAGGTAGCCGAAG
>JBGTHX010000050.1:0-8412 GCA_041746055.1 Lewinella sp.
ACGCAACCGCATCAACGTGCAACGGGCCGAGGTGCAGCGGCTCGGGACCGATATTGAGATAATCCAGGCCCGCAACCAGCTCCGCTCCGATGTAGAGCGCGCACTCGGCGACCTGCGGGCCGCCCGCGAGACCTACCGGGCCGCCCAGGTGAGCCAGGAAGCCGCCCAGAACGCCTACGACGTGACCCAGCGCCGCTACGAGGCCGGCGCGGCGAATAGCCTCGACCTGATCACCGCCACCAACCGGCTGGAACAGGCGCGCGTGGAGTTCACCCGCACCAAATACCAGCTCATCTTCAACCGGGAGGTGATCCAGTTCTACCTCGGCGAAGGCCTTTCCCTCCAGTAACTCCCACCAGAAAACAACCCCAGCATGTCCCGTAAAGCGATAATTCTCCTCGTCGTCGTCATTGTTCTGATCGTCGTGGCGGCGATCGTTTATTCCGGTCGCCAGGAGGATGGCACCCGGGTCTTCACCCAGCAGGTAGAAAAGCGCGACATCCAGGAGGTGGTGAGCGCTAGCGGCAAGATCTTCCCCCAGACCGAGGTCAAGATCAGTTCCGACGTATCCGGGGAGGTGGTAGAACTCTACGTGGAGGAAGGCGACAGCGTGGTCCCTAATCAGTTGCTGGCCAAGATCGATGCCGACGCTTACCAGTCGCAGGTAGCCCGCGGGGTGGCGGGCGTCAACAGCAGCAAGGCGCAGCTGGCCAACTCCAAGGCCCAGATCAATAATCAGAAGGCCCAGCGCGAACAGATCCTCGCGCAGCTGGAGAACGCCCGCGACATCCTGAAGCGGAACCAGCAGCTCTTCCAGGATGAAGTGGTCAGTCAGGCGGAACTGGAGACGGCCCAGGCGAACGTCCGCTCGCTGGAAGCCAATCTGGCCGCCGCGGAAAGCAGCGTGCGGGCGGCCGAGGAAAGCGCCAACGCGGCCCAGTTTAATATTCAGTC
Source organism: Lewinella sp. (assembly GCA_041746055.1). Taxonomy (GTDB): domain Bacteria; phylum Bacteroidota; class Bacteroidia; order Chitinophagales; family Saprospiraceae; genus Neolewinella. The sequence continues at coordinate 955 of JBGTHX010000050.1, forward strand.
CAGCGAGGCCACGCTGAACGAACTCCGCACCAGCCTGCGGCGCACCACCATCTACGCCCCCATGGGCGGCGTGGTATCCCTGCTGAACGTGGAACAGGGAGAGCGCGTGGTCGGTACCATCCAGATGACCGGTACGGAGCTCATGCGGATCGCCAACCTCAATGCCATGGAAGTGCGCGTGGAGGTGAGCGAGAACGACGTACCCTCGGTCAGTCTGGGCGATAAGGCGGAGATCGAGGTGGATGCCTACCTCAACCGCACCTTCCGCGGTACCGTCACCCAGATCGCCAACAGCAGCACCACGGCCGGCCTGGCCGACAACGTCCTCAACAGCGACCAGGTGACCAACTTCGAGGTGCGCATCAGCATCGACCCGGAGAGCTACGCCGATCTGGTGTCTTCCGGCAACGCTTACCCCTTTCGCCCCGGCATGTCGGCCAGCGTGGATATCCTCACTGAACTGTCGCGGCAGGTGACTAGTGTACCCATCGAGGCGGTGGCCACCCGCGAGAACGACGCCGACTCCACGGGCAACACAAAAACCAGCGAATTGCGGGAGGTGGTCTTCCTGGTAAGGGCCGATACCATCGACATGGTGGACGTAGAGACCGGGCTGCAGGATGCCCGCTACATCCAGGTGCTCGACGGCCTGCAGGCGGGTGACCAGGTGGTGGCCGGCCCTTACGGCGCACTCTCGCGTACCCTCAGGGCCGGCGAAAAAGTGATCGTGGTGAGCAAGGATGAATTTTACGAGGCCGCGGAACAATAAAAAAGAACCCCTCCGGCTGGGTGGCGCGAAGGGGAACGGATATATGTGTCAAAGCATACTTACGGGAGGGCGCAACTGCCGCTCCGGATTGTGTTTGTTGGTCACGTCTCTCAAGTCTAGAATTTGTGTTATCACTTTAAATTTACTCCCTAGAGGTATATGAAGCAACTCTATGGGGTGTTAAAGTTCACAAATCCTACCCCATGGGCGGGGGGGGGGGGGGAGACACAAAAAGCCGGCGGTGGGGTGGTTACTTCAGCTAATCGTTGAAGACCTCGACGTCGCGGTTCTTCACGATCAGGTCAGTGAATTTCCCCTTGAAGCGGGTGGCTTTCACGATGTGGTTGTCGATCCAGTGGTAGTTGCCGCCGCGGGGCTTGCCCATGAGCATACCATGGTACTTGAAGTTGTGGCGGTTCAGCCACTCCTCGGTGATTTCGCGGTGCTCCTCGGTGCGGGAGGTGAAAAAGGTGATGATGTGGCCGTCCTCGTACCATTTGTTGACGATGCGGAGCGCATCGGGGTAGGGCAGACAGGTAGACATCCGTTCCGGCTCCTCATTGGGAATATCGTCGCACACGGTGCCGTCAATGTCGATTAGGAAATTTTTCGTGCCTGCGGGCAGCACGGGGCTGATGAGTTCACCTTTCTCGTTGAAGGTAGTTTCCAGGTCTTTTTCGGGGGTAGCCATACGGTTCATTGGTATTCCGTTCGAGTAATGTTGCACAAAGGTACGTTCCCCTAACGCATACCTCCGGCCGTTTGCTTTCTTGTTACCTTTATTTGGCCCGACCAAAAGCCCAGTTATGTCCCAAGTTGCCCTTGTCACCGGCGCCTCCTCCGGCGTGGGAAAAGCCCTCGCCCCCCTGCTGGCCAGCCGCGGCTGGCGGGTCTTCGGGCTCAGCCGCCGGGCCGTGGATCTTGCGGGCGTGACCTCGCTACAGGCCGACATCGGCGACGCGGACGCCCTGGATTCCGCTCTGGCTACCCTCTACGCGGAAACCGGACGCCTCGACGCGGTACTCCACTGTGCGGGGGTCGGGGGCGCAGGTTCCGTGGAAAATATGCCAACGGCCAGGGCGCGCCGCATCATGGACACCAACTTCTGGGGCACCTGGAACCTCTGCCAGGCTACCCTGCCCCGGTTACGGGAAAGTCAGCGCGGGCGCCTGCTGCTGGTGAGCAGCATTGCCGGACATATGGGCATTCCCTTCCGCTCGATCTACTGCGCCAGCAAGGCATCGGTGATCGCACTCTCCGACGCCCTACGCCTGGAGCTTAAGGGATCAATGGTACAGGTTACGTGCATCAGCCCGGGCGATATCGCTACCAACTCCATCGCCACCCAGTACCGGCAACCCGCGGAGGAGCTGGCCCCCCTCTACCGGGAACGGTACCAACGCGCCGACAACGCCATGGCGGGCAACGTAGACCACGGGATGTCCGCCAAATTCGTGGCCGCAGAAATGGTAAAGGTGCTGGAGAAAGACGTACTTCGCCCCCACTACGTTATTGGTGAGCCGGTGCAGAAGATCAGCACGGTCGCACGCCGCCTGCTGCCCCCCCGCGCCTGGGAGTGGGTTCTGGGTCGGTACTATGGGTAATCCAGGTTGAACAACGCTTTCTGACAGGCGTTGAAAAACACAGTATGAGCAGTTATTCCCACCTCGCCAACGCCCACCCGGGCTACATTGAAAAGCTGTACCAGCAGTACGCCGAATCCCCCGAATCCGTGGACGAAAGCTGGCGCGACTTCTTTTTAGGCTTCGATTACGCCACCGAAAAATCCCCCGAAGGCGGACTGCCGGTCACCGAGGGTGGGGAGGTGGACTGGGACCACGTCCGTAAGGAACTGGGAGTGTTCGCTCTCATCAAGGCCTACCGGATGCGTGGCCACGTTGCCTCCAATATCGACCCCATCCAGGAGTTCGAGGACCCGGACGCCGGACTGCACCTGCGCGATTTCGAGCTCTCCGAAGCCGACCTGGACACTGCCTTCAAGGCGGCCCACCAGTTCTTCATGCCGGAGGGAAGCACCCTGCGGCAGATCGTGGCTAACCTTAACCGCATTTACCTGGGCAGTATCGGCTTCGAGACCGACCACATCTTTCACCGCGAGAAGCGCCGGTGGCTCCGCGAACGCATCGAAAAGCACCACCCCGAGGAGGCTTATGGCCTGCAACTTGAGGACAAGCGCCATATTCTGGAGACCCTTAATGATGCGGTGGGCTTCGAGGACTTCCTGAAAATCAAGTACCCCGCCCAGAAGCGGTTTGGCCTGGAGGGCGGTGAAGCCGCCATCGTGGCGCTCGATACCATTATCGACGAGGCGGCCCGCGACGGCGTCGACGAGGTAGTCATCGGCATGGCCCACCGCGGCCGGCTGAATGTCCTGGCCAACATCATGGGCAAGAGCTACGAAAGCATCTTCCAGGAGTTCGAAGGCGTCATCCCCGATAATATTCACGGAGACGGCGACGTCAAGTACCATATGGGGTACAGCTCCCTAATTGAGACCCGCCCCGGCAAACCGGTCAACGTCAAACTGGCGCCCAACCCCAGCCACCTGGAAGCGGTAGGACCGGTGGTAGAGGGCTTCGCCCGCGCCAAGGCGGATCTGCTCTACCACAACGACTACGACAAGATCGTTCCGATCCTAGTCCACGGCGACGCCGCCGTTGCCGGCCAGGGCGTAGTTTTTGAAACGGCTCAGATGAGCGGCCTGGAGGCCTACACCACCGGAGGCACCATCCACCTTATCATCAACAACCAGATCGGCTTCACCACCGACTACGAGGACGCCCGCACCAGCATCTACGCCAGCGGTGTGGCTACGGTGATCGAGGCTCCCGTCTTCCACGTCAATGGGGACGACCCGGAGGCGGTATACTATGTGGCCAAGCTGGCTATTGAGTACCGCAACCACTTCAACTCCGACGTTTTCATCGACATGCTCTGCTACCGCAAGAACGGTCACAACGAGGGCGACGACCCGGGCTACACCCAGCCGGGTATGTACGAGCGGGTCAAGCGGCACCCCGATGTCCGTCAGGTCTACACCGACCGCCTCGTTTCGCGCAAGGACGTCCAGGCCAAAATGGCCAAGGAAATTGCCAAGAAATTCAAGTCGGAACTCCAGACCCTGCACACCAAGGTCAAGAACAGCGACCTGCCCTACACCCACCAGCCCCCCGAAAAGGCCTGGAGTGCCCTCAACCGCGACCACTGGAAGTACGAGAACTTCGCCGAGTCTCCGGAGACCGGTGTCCCGCTGGATGTGATGAAGAAGGTGCTCAACCACTTGACCACTCTGCCGCAGGGTTTTGATCCCGTCAATAAGGTCAACCGGCTCTACAACAACTACGAGCTGTCCGTGGAAAATGACCAGCTCGATTGGGCCATCGGAGAACTCAGCGCCTACGCTACCCTGCTGATGGATGGCCACGACGTGCGCATGTCCGGCCAGGACGTCCGCCGCGGCACCTTCAGCCACCGCCACGCCGTACTGAAAAGCCAGAACGGCGAAAGCATCTACAACCGCCTGGACGGACTCACTGAGGACCAGGGTAAAATGCGGATCTATAACTCCCTCCTTTCCGAGTACGCGGTACTGGGCTTTGAGTACGGATACAGTACGGCCAGCCCGGAGAACCTGGTGATCTGGGAGGCCCAGTTCGGCGACTTCGCCAACGGAGCCATGACCATTTTCGACCAGTTCATCAGCAGCGGCGAGAGCAAATGGGGCCGGATGTCCGGCCTTACGGTCTTCCTGCCCCACGGCTACGAGGGTCAGGGACCCGAACACAGCAGCGCCCGCATCGAGCGGTTCCTGCAGTTGTGCGCCGAGTTCAACATGATCGTGGCTAACGTCACCATGCCCGCCAACCTCTTCCACCTGCTCCGTCGGCAGCTGGCCTGGGATTTCCGTAAGCCCCTGATCCTGGCCTCTCCGAAATCGGGACTGCGCCACGAGATGGCCGTGAGCCAGGTCAGCGATTTCGGTCCGGGTACCCGGTTCCAGGAAGTACTGGACGATCAGACCGTGGAAGATGCCGGAAGCGTAAAGCGCATACTGCTCTGTTCCGGTAAGGTCTACTTCGATCTCGCCAAGTACAAGGCGGCGGAAGGCAGATCCGACGTCGCGATTGTGCGGATGGAACAACTCTTCCCGCTGCCGATCCGGCAACTGCAGGAACTGAAGGACCGCTACGCCGGTGCCGAATGGAAGTGGGTACAGGAGGAAAGCCGCAACGCGGGTTCCTGGTCCTTCATCAGTGACCAGTTCCTGTACAACAAGAAGCTCGGCTTCGAACAGCGACTGGACTACGTAGGCCGGCTCGCCACTGCCTCACCTGCCACGGGCTACAAGCCGGTTCACGTACGTGAGCAGAAGCGCCTGGTCGAGGAAGCCTTCCAGTAAGCTTTACTCCCCGCCGTCCGTTTCAGCTTCCTCCTCAACGCCGGTATCCGTAGCCCGGCAGATAAGGGGCAGCACAGAATCATACCAATCGATCAGCGCGATCTCGCGCGCCAAACTGAGGTCCTCACAGGCGCCGGAAAGGAGGTTATTGTCTAGCCGTGCCTGGCCCCGTAGAATGCGAAAGCGTCCGTCGCGCGGGAATAATTCCACTGCCCGGTCCATCTTAACCAGTCCGGCTTCGAGGGTAAGACTGTCCGCAACCAGGGGCTGGGCTTCCTGCATGAGGCCGAGGGCCTGGTTGTACTCTTCGATGACGTAATCGCATCCGGGATCGGTAGGCGCAAAGGTGACGCTTACATCGTAGGCACTCGCGACTTTGCGGCCCTCGTATTCCGCGGGGGCCCATTTACCGTAGGATCCGGTCGCTACGTCAATAGCCTGGGAAGTGAAGTCCAGGCCGAGGTCATTGTAATCAATGATGTCGTTCACCTCGATCAGACCGTTGGGCTTGATGATGAGTTGAATGTCCAGCTGCCCGGTGGCGCAACTGTCCTGCACGATGTCGGGGTAAGTCAGGTTCTCGTTGAAGTAACCGGCCACGTCACCGTTGGCAGCGGTGAAGGTGGCGGCACGGGTCAGATCGGTATAGACCGTATCGTTGGCGATGATTACGTAAGGCTTGGGTTCCTCGAGCCGGAACCGCAGGGGCAGGACTACCCGGAAGCGGACGGGCTGCCCGTCCCGCATCGCGGGTCGCCAGAGCACCTCCCTGGCCATTCCGATAACGCTGCGGAGGGCCGAAATACCGATTCCGCCCCCCGGGTCGCGGAGGATCTCCGGACGGTTGATCATGCCGTTTCGTTCCACGATGAAGGCAACCACGGCGGTGCCACTGATACCCTGTTCCCGGGCTTCGGCGGGATACAGGGCCCGTTTGTAGACGTACTCCAGGAGATACTGCTGGGCGCACTCTGACTTGGCGGCTGCCGTGGTATCGTAACGTTCGCAGGGGGTCGGAAAGCGGGCGGCCTCGTCCGCGAAGCTGTAAATGGTGGTGTCCCCCAGGGCTACCGTACCGGTACTGTCCTGGGCCATACCGAGAACGGGGAGCAGCAGGAGAAAAAGAATGCTTTTCATAAGTCGGTTTAGCGCGAATTCAGGCCGTCGGCCCGGGTGGCGGGCGCCGCCCGGAGGGCATTAAAGTTTAGGTTGGGGGCCAGGGAGGTAGGGACATGCTCGAGCTCCTTGGAGACCACCAGCCGGTCGTAGGGTGAATACAGAAAGATCATGGGCTGATTGTTGTACACGATCTCCTGGAACCTAAGGTATAGCGGCACCCGCGTTTCCGGGTCGGTGGTTCTCGCAATTCGTTCGATCAGTCGGTCGGCTTCCGGATTATTGAAGTTTCCCCGGTTTGTACCGCTGGGGGGTACGGAGGAGGAATACCAGACCTGGGAGAAATCGTCGGGTATCGGCTCGTAGCCCTGGGCGTAGAAGGATGCGGTGAATTTGCCGCCGGACAGGTGATTGAGCAGGGTCCGAGACTCCTGCTTTACCATCTCCACGTCAATGCCGGCCTCCCGGGCACCCTCCGCAACCACTATCGATACCGCCTCGCTGGTGGGCGTGGTGAAGGAGAGGAGGCTGAAGCGTAGCGGCCGGCGTTTCCCGTCGATCTCCCGTTCTACGATGCCGTCACCGTCCTGGTCTTCCCAGCCGGCCTGCCGTAGCAGCTCACGCGCGCGTGTTGGATCGTACGGCAGCGTGGCCAGGTTACGGTTGTAATATGACTTGGTTGGCAGTACCGGCCCGTTCACGCGTTCTGCGAGACCCGGCAGGAGCTTGTCCAGAATTTTGTCGACATCTACCGTGTGGGCAAATGCCCGGCGTGTCAGGCTATCCGACATAAGGGGATCGTCCTGGTTGAGCAGGATGCTGTAGTACTTGAATCCCGGCACCGTCAGGAAATCGTAGTACTGCCGCAGGTAGGCCTCGTCCCGCAGGTACCGAAATTGCTCGATGGGCATGTCCACCACTACGTCCACCATATGGTCCCGCAGGGCATTGGCGGTGGTAGTGTTATCCGGGATGATCAGGAAGGTGAGATAATCGGGCTGGGCGGCCAGCCAGGCTTCGCTTCGGTCGAGGGCCCAGTAGTTATCGCGCCGTACCAGAAGCAGCTTCTGTCCGGACTCCCAGCTTTCCAGCCGGTAGGGTCCGCTGCCGACAATCTTATCGGGCTGGTAAGAAGTGGGGGGATCGTTGAAAC
>JBGTHX010000051.1:0-10898 GCA_041746055.1 Lewinella sp.
CGAGGCCTCGTACTCCTTCTCCATCGATTCGCGCTCCTCCTTGGAGTAGCGGTTGTCGATCTTGGCGATGGCGTCCCAGGCGAACGCGTCGTGGGCGGTGCCGGTGGCTCCGCTCGTGTCGGCTTCCTCGATCTCCACGCCTTCTTCCTTCACCTCTTCGGTGAGGGCTACAGCAACGCGGGTGGATTCCTTACGGATCACTTTGGCGCCCTGCTTGCCTTCCTCGTTGCTTTCTTCGAGGCTCTCCTGAGCGTCTTCGTTGGCCTCAGCGACGTTACCGTCGCTGGCGGTGGCACCGGGGTTGGTCTTGGATTGGGTGGCCGTGATGTCCGGGTTGGTATTCTCCGCGGTGGGAGCAGCCTGGTCTTCTACGGATTGTTGAGCCTCCGGGGTAAGGGAATCAGTGGAGGTCTCTTCGGTGGTCCCGTCTTGTTGCGGGTCCTTATCATCGTCTACTTGCATGACGTGACAGGTTTAAATAGGTTACAAAGCGGGTCGCTTCGGGGGCGACCGTTCCCCTCCCCGCCCGGCATGGGCTAAGGGAGCGCAAAGATACGGAATTCCGGTCACATCCTACTGCTACATCCGCAGGAAAGATCGCACCGTTTGGCGGTCTCCTTCGATCACCCGGAGCCGGTACACGCCGGGCCTGAGGTCAGCCAGCGACAGGTGGGTGCGTAGACGACCGGCTTCCTTCGAGAAAGTCATTTCCCGCAGGCTCCGTCCGGTGGCATCGTACACGACCACGCTCACGGTCCCGGTATGGTCGTCGTCGAGGTCGAGGGTCAGTTCGTCCCGTACGGGGTTGGGGTAGAGGGACAGGTAAGGAACCCCCGCTTTCCCGGAGCCCCCGGCACCTGCGCTTGCCGCCATCCTCTCCACCGGGACGGACGGGCAACCATCCTGGGTGGGCAGGATGCTCAGGGGGCGTTCCTCGCTGCGGGATAACCGCAACTGATCGAGCTCAGTACCCGACTCCCGGTGGGCGATCCGGATGGAGTGGACACCGGGATCCAGGTAAAAGCTAGTGTCAATGCCGTCCTTATTGACCCGTCGCCAGTCGAAGCCCACCGTTGACAACTGGCTTCCGTCGCTATCCTTCCACATCTTCATCCACTCCCCCCCGTCGACGCGTACCCAGAAGGAGTTACGACCGTGATCCGGAGCGTTCATGCGCAGGAACAGGAAATATGTGCCCGCCTCCGTTACCTCCATGGTATACTTTAGCTGATTATCCTCCGGGGCGGCTCCGGGCTCGTCGAGGTGGCGGGGGCCCGTATACACCACGTAGGCCTTCTTCCCGGTGTCGGCGGAGGGGACGATCGTCCATCCCACACCCGGGCTGCCGCATTCGGCTTCGACCGTCAGGGAATTGAGGGAGCAGGCCTGGGCGTGCGCGTAGGGATCGTCCGGGAGACTGTCCGTAGTGCTGACGAAGATGCCGTCGAGTTTGGCGCCCCCCTCCCGGTAGGTGAAGTCGATGACGTTATCATACCGGCTGGCGACCCGCAGGGGCACGGGTAGCCGGTTCCACTGAAAGCCGGCGCCGTCCACGATGTCGGTCCACGGTATCCATTCCCCGCCGTTGATTCTCACCCAGTAGGAATCGGCGTCGGCGTCCGGCGCATCGATCCGCCCGTACACGTAAAGCGGCTCATCGTAGTACCTGTCTCCTGTATTGAGATAGAACGATGCGATATGCCCGGCGCCGCTGCGGGGCGGGCCGGGAGGTATGCCCCGCCGCTCCGTTACGAGATATCCCTGCTGGCTGGCCGCCGGGTCTGCACCGACCGACCATGCGTTTCCGTAGTTGGCGCATTCTGCTTCGATCCACCACGAGGCCGGCGTGTATTCCTCGACGTAGCATTCGGCCACCGGATCGCCCAGGCCCCGCAGGGGAATAGTCGACGGGCCTAGATATATCTTGTCCAGCATCACGCCGTTCTCGCGGTTGGCGAAGTCGATGGTATTCCTACCGGAAGACAGGTAGAACCCCCCCTCGGGAAACACATTCCACCGGAAGCCTGCCCCCTGCCGAATCCCCGACCGCCAGGGTATCCAGGGTCCGTTATTCACCCGGACGTAATAGGAGTCACTATGATTGTCCGGGGCATTGATGCGCGCCTGTAACTGGTACGTGCCGGGCTCGATATAATTAACCTCAAAGCGGAGGAAATTGTCGGGGTTGTCGTAAATGGTATCGTTGTATGTCCCTCCGGAGTTGGCCAGCACGTAGTAGCCTCCGGAAGCCTTGCGACTACTATGGATTTGGTTATCCGGATAGCCGTAATTGCTGAAGGCCTCCGTACATTCGGCTTCCAGGAAATAGGAGTAGGTGCGCGGTTCCATACAGGTGAATTCTGTAAACCCATGTCCGAAATACGAATCGGCGAACGGGCTATCCGGACTGAGCTCCAGATAGTTGACCTGTAGTTTCGGACTGCAGTAGGCCAGGCGAATAGTATTGTCCCCTACCCGCAGGTTGAGGCCCCCATCGTTGAAGTAGGAATACCCGTTGATTACCTCCCACCGTCGCCAGTCGCCGTCGTTGATGGATACCCACAGGCAGTTGCCCTTTTCCTGCGGCAGGTTGAAGGAGCCCTGCAGCGAGTATCCCTGTTCATATGCAAAATCGTCCAGTGGGGGTACGTAGGGCACCGTGAAGACGAGCTGATTTTCCGGAACATCCGGCGGGGCCTTGGCGGTCGAAGCGGCCGTGCCCCCTAACGCAGTGGGTCCTATACGGCTCGACAGGGGGTCGGAAAGGGTCCAGTAGGCCCCCACCTGCGCGCAGGCGTTGCCCAGGAGATAGTGGGTACGGTAGCTTTCGAAAAAGCTGCCTGAGATCAACCTCCAGAGACTCGTGTCCCTGGCGGATGCTCCGTACCAGTCGTATACCGTGACGGAAAGTTCCTCTACTCCATTCGTTTCGAAGGTGAAATACAGTTCGGGTACCCAGGGATTGTCGTATTCGTAAAAGTAATCCCACCAGAAACGGTACTCGACGATCAGGCCGTCCGGATCGTAAGAACGGGCGGCGCTGGTGGAGTATTCCGGGTACGGGCCGAGGGACAATACTTCCTCGCCCGGGTCTAGAATCGCTACCGGGGGAAGGTTGTTGAAATCCGGACAGTTGGTCCCCACCAGCCGGGCGTCGAAGGGTAGGGGGAGATAATTCCGTTCGTCTAGGGTGGCGTCTTCCAGGTATACCTCATCCAGTTGCTGACCGGACCCGGTGAAGGCGATGTCGAGGGTGCGTAGGGGTGAGCCGGCCAGACCCAGGGGCCGGTCCATAGCCAGCAGGGCATCGTCGGGTACCCACTGCCAGCCGTGGTCGTCGGGCGATCCGTAGGCCGTCGTGAAGGTGTAGCGCGTCCACGTTCCGCCATTCGTCCGGAGCCAGAGCGAAGGGTTCCCCGTGCCGGGTCCCCGGATCCGAAAATACGGTACGTAGTCCTTCATGGGGTTGGGGAGGGGCGTAAAGTGGAGGCGCACGAAATCCGCCGCATCATTGCCCGGCGGTTCCTCTGGGAAGAAAGCGGAGGCTGCCGTCACGTATTCTCCACTGGAGGCCGAGGTATCGGCTACCACCCGGAGGTGACCACCGATAGTCTCACATTCGGGTTCGTAGAGGAACCGCCGCTCGACGAAGTACGGAAGCGGCTCCGGGCTTTGGGCCGCCAGGGAAGCCGTGAAGAGGAGGGCGAGGATGGCAAGGATCCACGGAGGGGCCGGGAGCGGGGGCAGGGTAAGGGTATGGTTCATGGTCGTGATTATCCCCGTTAATCACTCCCGGCCGGAAAGGTATCCCGTTCCCAGGTCCTACCGCAAAAAAAACCGCGACGGGCGGGCCCCGTCGCGGTGGGTCAAATGACTTCCGTCGGCCTACATCCTCACGAATGATTTAATGGTCCGCCGGTCGCCCTCCATGACCTGCAGCCGGTACAGGCCCGGGGGCAGATCGCCCACGCTCAGGCGGGTGAGGAAGTGGCCGGATTCCTTCTCGTATTCCCTCTCCTGTACGCGCCGGCCGGCGGCGTCGTACACCAGTACGTGTAGCGTTCCTGCGTGGTCGCTGTCTAGGTCGAGCGTCAACTCATTAAGGGCGGGGTTGGGGTTAGAGGTCGAGATCCCCAGCTTCGGGAGTGAACGCGGCACCCGCGCCCGCCGCCGCCTGGCCTTGCGGGAGGTCAGTCGGTTGTTGGGTGCGTGCGCAGGAAACGGCATCGGGTACAAAGCGATTGGCGGAGGGGGAAGGTCACGGCGACCCCATCATCAATTCTTACTGAATATAAGAATTATGACCCGGTAGGCCAAGAGGTAATATTGCCTAGGTGTAGCGTCGCGGGCCGGGGCCGCAGGTGCCGGGGACTTCTCCACGCATTGGAGGGGATGGGCGCAAACGAAAAAACCGCGCAAGACAAAACGTCCTACGCGGTTCAGGGGAGGTTGGGAGCGGATTCGAACCGCCGTACAAGGTTTTGCAGACCTTTGCCTAGCCACTCGGCCACCCAACCATCGGAGGGCAAAAGTAGGTTGCCACGCGGGGTAGCACCAAACTTTGCCTAGGCTTTCTTTTAGTAAAGTACGTGCACAACGCCGCTGCTCTCCACTAAGTTTCCGCGGGGGGAAGTGAAGGTCAGTATGTAGATGTAGGTGCCGGAAGGAGCCTTGCGGCCTTTAAAATCCCCTGTCCACCCGGTTTGGGGGTCCTCGCTCTCGAATACCAGTCCGCCCCAACGGTCGTACACCTGCAGCCGGTAGTCGTTTATGCCTACCACATTATTGAAGCGCGGCAGGAAGATCCGGTTCTCGTCGCGGGCGGCGTTGGGATTGAACACGTTCGGCAGGTACACCTGGGTCTCGGAGGCTACGCAGGCGATGTTGGAGAGGAAGGTGTAAGCGGCCGTGGAGTCCGCAGTTTGGTACACCGCCTCCACCCGGAAACACCGCACGCTCCCGGCGTCGGGGTCGTCGTCGGTGTAGTTGAGGTCGTTGAGGCCTGTCACGAGCAGGTCCAGCGTGCTGTCGGGCTGTACCCGGTAAACCGTATAGGTGATGGTACCCGGCAGGCCGTTCTCGAGCGGCGTCCACTGCAGCATGGCCTGATCCAGGCCCACGGGTTGTGCCGCCAGGAAGACCGGCGTCACGTAGTTGCTGTAGGCCTCCCGGTTGCAATCATCCACCAGGGCAAAGCGGAAGGAATCCTGGGGTGCGGTAGGGATAGGGTTATTGGTGATCACCCCGGTGTAGGAGAGCAGGCTGTCCACTTCATCCGCGAATACCAGCGTGGTACCTCCGCTGCGCTGCTCGAGGGCGTAGCTGTAGGTAGGCGGCGGCACGGACGGATATTCGTACTCGAACACCAGCCGGCCCGCGTCGGTCACCTCCACGCCGTAGAGCGGGAAGTCGCGGACGGGCTGGGAGATATTCACCGTCTGGCAGTACGTCACCGAGCGGCGGTTGAGGGCTAGGTCGGGGTAGTCCACCTCGATGTAAAAGCAGAGGCTGTCGCCGTCGTTGGCCCCCGAATAGGGATACCCGCTCACTACGCTGTCGACGTACACGGGTTCCGTCCAGGATTCGTAGAACCCGAACGGGCCCCCGTTGACGGAGACGTAAAGCGAAAGGACTTCCGCGGAATCCGGCGTGACCAGGAGGAACGAAGTCAGGACCGGCTCCAGCGGGATCAGTTCGACTACGGCTTCGCAGCCTGCACCTCCGGAGCCAGAGAGCTCGATCGCGGAGACGATGTCACTCTGCGGGCTGTCGTTGCCGCAGGCATCGAGCGCGGCGACGCGGTAGCTGCGATTCGTGAGATCGCCGGGCGGTAGGCCCGTGATGGTATAGGTCGTATCCAGCCCGACGGTGTCGAGGGGGATAACGCCGGTATCGGTGACCTCGAGGATCACGTAGCGGTTCACCTCCGGAGAAGGAGAGGGCCGCCACGAAACGATCAGGTTCCCGTCGACCACGCTCACGAAATTGATGCGCGGCGTCACCGGGATGAAGCTATCTAGGGTATCGCTGGTAATGACGGAGTCCGCCGGACAGTCGTAAGCATACTGCAGAAAGTAGAACAGCTGGGTACCGTTGGGATTGGGATCGCGGTATTCCGTCGCCGTGGCATCGGTCAGCGTTGCTAACAGGGTATAGGGGCCGGCGACGGCGTCCGCGCGGTAGATCTCGGTGCCGAGGTAGGGACCGCAGTCATTGGCCGCGTTGGACCAGGTGAGTACCTCGTCTCCGGATTCGGTGCGGGTACAGATGAGGTCCGGGGCGGCAACCTGTCCGGAGAGGGCGCAAGCCGCCAGCAAGGCGATAGCGAGGAGGTAGGGGCGCAAGGGCGAAAATCTAGTGGTTCATAGTAGGGGCATAACGCCCCGGCCCCACCCAGTGTTATCAGTCAATCGGTCAGGTCGCCGTCGTTGACCGGCGGCACCAACTCGATGGGAGAGGCGAAGCGTTCGGCCAGGGTACGCCGGATGCGTTCGCGCCGGAGCTCGCTGCGGCGGAAATCATTCTTGACCGCCTGTTTGTCGGTTTCGACCCGGTAGTCTTCCAGCGGGCCGGTGATGGTGTAGTAGAGGTTAAAGAGACCATTGCGGGCGGGAAGTACTTCCAGCCGGTCATTGTGGCGGGAGATCTTGTTGGCGATCACCTGTCCGGCGTTCACCTTGATGTAGTATTCGAGGTACTGGTCGAAGGTGTGGCTGCCGCTCACCGTCAGGTTGATCGCGCTACTCTGCACGAACATGGCCGGCAGGTACACCGTGCGGTCGGCGATTTCGATGTAGTTGGACAGGCGGGTAAAGCGCACCCGCTCGAGGTCGCCGGTCTTGAGCGCGAAGGCGAAGTTCTCCAGGAGGTCGAAATCGTGGAGTTCACCGTCCAGAATCTCCAGGCCGGCCATGGCCCGCAGCCGGTTGTAGTCGACCGCCCCCGCGTCGTCGTAGTACAGGTCGAGCAGCAGCCGGGCGTTCATCCGGCCCTCCAGGTTAGCCGAGGTGAGAAAGTCCTGCCCGAATTCGTCGTTCTGGGCGAAGAACTGGGGGGCATCCACTCCGGTGGCCGTGATGCGGGCCGCGGTGTGGGTGAGCAATCCGAAATCGGTGGTCGCATCCACCCGGAATTCTCCCTCCATGGCGTCGCAGACCCCCCGGACGGTCAGTTGGCCGGGAGCAAAGATCAGTTGTCCGCGAAAGTCTTCCCCCTCCAGCTTGTCCCAGGTCCAGGTGGCTATTTCTGCTTCAAACCGTCCGTCGAGCAGTTCCATGATCCCGCCGGCGCCGCGGTCAGGAGGGCCGCCTGCGGGTGGGGGAGTGGCGGCAGTCTCACCGCTTGCCGGTTCGAACAGATCCAGCATTTCCTGCACGTCGAAGCGGTCGCCGGTTAGCCGGGCCTCAAAGACCAGGGCGGCATCCCGGGTATTCAGGCTGTCGGAGAACAGCACCGGGATGAGATTCGTGGCCTCCCCGCTGAAGGTAAAGCTGCTCCGGTTCGTTTCCACCGCCAGGTCCCCCACGCTCAGGGCGTTGTCCCTCAGCACCAGCGTCCCCGCCGGAAAGGAAAGGCGGTGGTCGCCGAGCTCTACCTCGGCATCCTCCACCACGATCGTCCCAGAGGAGGCTACGCGGCCCATGCGTCGCGGTTCGAGCATGTCGGCGTAGCGACCGGTCAGGCTTACTCCTCGCAGCCGGAGGGTTCCGGCACCGCCGGCCCCGGGGGCTTCGTCAAGCAGGGCGGGCAGTAGCGAGAGGGGAAGACTACCGTCGGCCCGGAAGGTGATCACCGGATCCTTCAGGTTCTCCAGCCGCAGCCCCAGGTCGAAGGGCTCTCCGGAGAAGGTGCCCGTCAGGTGTTCCACCTCGAAGGTCTGCACGCCGCCGCGGGGTCCGTCGAGGTAGGCGAAGGTGGCCGCCAGTTCCAGATCCTTCGCGTCTACCTCCAGGCGGGGGCTGCCTACCCGGCCCTCCGTGAAGTCAAGGCGGCCGTCGATGCGCGGATAGTCCGTGGTGGTCCACGATCCGACCACGGAAGCCGCCAGGCTCAGTGCGCCGCTGGTCTCCAGGTCCTCCAGGGAGGCGGAATAGACCGGGGGCAGCAGGGCGAAGACGTCCTCCAGCGTACCGCTGCGGCTGCTCAGTCGCAGGTCGGTCTCCAGGCCCTCCGCCGTGGGACGCAGGGTGCCCGCGGCCTCCAGCGAAAGCTCCCCACTGTAGATGCGTAGCGGATCGAGGGTATAGCGGCCGGCCGCGTGGTCGATGCTGGTGCGGCCCAGCAACCTTAAGCTTTCTCCGCTGAGGTAGCGGAATTCATCCTGGTCGAGGTAGTTGACGAACAGCTCGGCGTCGGTGGTCAGTTCGTAGGCTTTAGCGCCGAAGACCCCGCTGAAGGTGGCATCCGATACCGTAAGGTGCGCATCGGTTCGCAGTTGCCGGTCCAGGTAGATGAGCTCAACCCGGGTGAGGCGTGCCTCCTCGATCTGGAAATCGACGCCGCTTTCAACGGCGGCTTCCGCGCCCCGGTCTCCCACGGAGGTGTAGCCGGTGAGGAGGTAGTTCGGGTTGCCGTCCACGTCGGTGAGCAGTTGCAGCCGTCCGTTCACTACGCGGATACCGTTGATGCGCACCTTACCGAACAGACTGGCCAGATCGAGCCGGCAGGCCACGCGCTCCGCCTCCAGCAGGCGGCTGCCGTCACTGCCCGCAACGGTCACCCCGCGCAGATCGGCAGACAGATACGGGAAGGAGCGCAGGAGGCTCAGGTCGTAGGCTTGGATGACGATCTCGGTCTGCAGCCGCTGATTGAGGGCCGCCACGACCTCCCGGGCGATGGCCCCGCCGAAGAATTGCACGGCCAGGACCGGCAGCAGGACGGCCAGCAACAGCAGAATGCCCAGGAAGCGGAAAAGGCGCATAGGGCGCTCAAGATACGGTGGGTCTAGGCCGGCAGCGCGGGCACCCGGCGCAGGACATCCCGAAGTTGCTCCAGGCGCGGGGCGCTCAGGGGCACCAGCGGCACCCTCAGGTAATTTTCGCAAAGCCCCAGTAGGGATACCGCGGCCTTGATGCCCACGGGGTTGCCTTCGCAGTAGAGCAGGGGGTGTACGTCGAGCTGGTCGAAGTTCAGTTGCCGCGCGGTAACCACGTCGTTGGCCAGCGCGGCGGAGATCATCCGGCTGAAGTGGCCCGGCAGGGCATTGGCGATAACGCTGATGGCACCGTGGCCCCCAATGGCGATCATGGCCGTGGCGAGGGGGTCGTCACCCGAGAGCACGCCGAAGCGGGCGGGACGGTGGCGCAGGATCTCGGTGGCCTGGCTCAGGATGCCACTGGCCTCCTTGACGGCGGCGAAGCGGTCGCTGGCCTCGGCCAGGCGGAGGATGGTCTCCGGCAGCACGTTGCTGCTCGTACGGCCGGGAACGTTATAGATGATCAGCGGCCGGGGAGCGACCTCCGCGATCCGCATGAAGTGCTGGTAGATGCCCTCCTGCGGCGGCTTGCTGTAGGCCGGGCTGCTGGACATGATGCCCGCCACCCCGTCGAAATCATACTCGGCGATGATGCGCGCGAGCCTTTCGGTGTAGTTGCCCCCGAAGAAGCCCGCCACTACCGGAACGCGCTCGTCGATGTGGCGGAGGGTGAAGTCGAGGATCTCCCGGCACTCCTGGGTGCTGAGGGTGATGGCCTCGCCGGTGGTGCCGAGGCTGACCACGTAATCTACGCCCCCCTCTATCACATGATCGATGATGCGACCCAGGGCGGGATAGTCGATGGACTTATCCGACCGGAATGGCGTGATCAGGGCCACTCCGGTGCCGCTGAAGGGGGGTAATGAATCTTGCATGGGTGGGGGTGGGTACTAGTCGGTCTGGGTGACGCGCCCGATGGCCACGTACTTTTCGATGCGGTCCTCGATCATCTGGTCGACGGACTTTTCCTGGATGGCGGCGATCGCCTTCTTGAGTTGCCGCTTAAGCGATTTGGCCATCTCTTCGGGGGCCGAGTGGGCGCCGCCCTGGGGCTCCTTGACGATCTCGTCCACGATGCCGAAGCCCTTCATGTCCTCGGCCGTCAATTTCAGCGCTTCGGCGGCCTGCTCCTTGTAGTCCCAGCTCCGCCACAGGATACTGCTGCAGCTTTCGGGGGAGATGACGGAGTACCAGGTATTCTCCAGCATGATGAGGTGGTCGCCGAGGCCGATGCCGATGGCCCCCCCGCTGGCGCCTTCTCCGATGACGGCGCAGACGATGGGTACGCGGAGTTGGGCCATCTCGAAGAGGTTGCGGGCGATGGCCTCGGCCTGTCCGCGCTCCTCGGCCTCGATGCCGGGGAAGGCACCGGGGGTATCGATGAGGGAGATGACGGGGAAGCCGAAGCGTTCCGCCAGCTTCATCAGCCGCAGGGCCTTGCGGTACCCTTCGGGGTTGGCCATGCCGAAGTTGCGGTACTGCCGCATTTTGGTATTCACGCCCTTCTGGTGGCCGATAAAGACGACGGTCTGCCCGTCGAGGTTACCAATTCCGCCTACGATGGCCTTATCGTCGCCGTAGTGGCGGTCGCCGTGCAGTTCGATGAACTTGCGGCACATCTGCTCGATGTAAAAGAGGGTGTAGGGTCGCTCGGGGTGGCGGCTCAACTGTACCCGCTGCCAGCCGGTGAGGTTGCTGTAGATGTCGCGACGGGTCTGCTTGATGCGGCCTTCGAGTTCTTCGATGGTGGCCTGCATGTCGACCACGCCGTCCTCGCCCACTTCCTTGACCTTCTCCAGCTGTTCGTAGAGTTTTTCGAGGGGCTTTTCAAATTCAAGGAACACCATGGTAGGGGTTTAGTACGGTAGTCTTGTAGTACGGTAGTCCTGTAATACTACCGAAGTTGCACCTTGGCGGATCCCAG
>JBGTHX010000052.1:0-2559 GCA_041746055.1 Lewinella sp.
GAGGCCGGGGAAACCACCGAAGGTGACATCCGCATCGACCGCACCCGCTTCAACCAGGACGGCAACTACTTCAAATTCACCTACGGCTGGAAGGGAGATAACAGCCGCGAACGCTGGCGCGATTATGAATACCAGACCATCTGGAGCTTCTTCGGCGGTGTGACCGTCGAGCAGCCCTGGCACCCTACCGATATCAACACCTTACCGCTGAGCCCGCCCTACCGGCTGAAATCCGTGATCGTGGAAATGGACCCGCAAATCATGGAGGAAAACGGCATCCGGTCGGCCCAGGTAGACGTGTTCTTCTCCGTCAACGATCAGGAACTCACCCGTCAGGTACAACTCCGCAGCCGCGACGAATCCACCGAGACCCTGGTAGAGATCCTGGAACCGGCGGAGTGGATGGACGAGGAACCCGGCTACGAATACACCATTACCTGGCGGCTCCGCGACGGGACGGAACGCGTCTCGCCACGCAAACGGGGCAATTCCCTGCTCATCTACGCCGACCAACTTTAACCAACTCATCACCCAAGTCATGAAACATCCACTGCTCCTTTTGTTCCTGCTCCTTGGCGCCGCCCTCGGTGCCCAGGGCTCGTATGCGGATCAGGTACGCAATTACGTCCGCGAAAACCTGATCTTTTACTACGTCGACAACCCCGCTGCCGCCCGACCCGGCGATATGGGCACCATCGAAGTCGATAAAAACGCCATTGCCCAAGGGCAGGACAT
Source organism: Lewinella sp. (assembly GCA_041746055.1). Lineage (GTDB taxonomy): Bacteria > Bacteroidota > Bacteroidia > Chitinophagales > Saprospiraceae > Neolewinella. Next base: position 736 of record JBGTHX010000052.1, read on the forward strand.
TACCACCCCACTCTGGACCAACGCCGGCAACCTTGGCTTGCGGCAACTCGTCGTAAAGCTCCTGCGCGCGCCGGCCAACGGAGGCGATTTCGACCTGCAACGCATCACCCGGGATGCCCTGCTGATCACCAACAAGAAGGTCATCGTCTACCTGTATAACGACAGCGCTAACGGCATGCCAGACCCGACATGGCGTCAGAGTCCAAACGGCATCTACTGCCGCTACGGGGGCACGAATGCTACCCTCGTCAACAAATGCTGGCCCTGCGCGAATTTTTTTACCGACCGTACCCTGGCGGCGGGTGGTCACATGGCACTCGGCAGCCACTACTTCAACCCGGCCTCCAACACGACGATCGAGGACGCCAACACCAAGATTTCGACCTTTCTCCACGAGCTCGTCCATACCCAGCTGAAGAACGTCATCGAAGCCCAGGTGCCGGTCGCTAACTGGTACGGCGCGCCGAACCAGGGCCACTTCTACTCGGAGCTCCTGCCCAGCAAGAACACCGCTTTCAACGAAGGGGTGGCCTCAGCCTTCGCCTACCGGTATTATTTGCCGAACGATCAAAACCTCATCCGCTGGCTCAACAGCAACGCTACGATGTGGGTCGACAGCATCGCGGGCTGCGCTGGTGGGGCCACCCCCAGCTACCACTGCCTGATGGACCGCTTCCGTCAGGCCGGTATGCCGGGCGTCGCCGGTAACTCCAACGGGATCCTGGGACGGAGATACCCCATCCGCGACATCCCGCCCGAGCTGTTGGTCCATAATGAAACCGTACTGGCCAACCTGATTTTCGAGTACACCCGCCAGTATAATAATCCCCTGATGCTGGTCCGCGACATCAAACGCGCGCACGCCGACATCAACGGTACCACGGGCAACAACTTCACTTTCGTTCCCCTATACAAACAGATGCTGCTTTCCAGCAAGCAGTGGCAGTTGCTGAATACGCTGGAAACCCAAAACTCCCGGGGGGAATTCTTCACGGCCGGCATCACGGATTTCTGTATCGGATACCGCCTCGCTAACCGGGCCACATTGGAGCGATCGTTCGGCTTCACCTGGTCCAACGATCTACCCAACATCGACGATTATTTCGCCACACACCGCGCCGCGCTGCTGGCGCTGCGACACAACAACACGACCTGGGCGCAACAGCAGCTGACCGATTTCGGTACCCAGCTTCATATCCATCAACCTTCCCCTCCGTCGGCCACGGGCCTGCCTGAGGGGGGCAACCGACCCTAACAATGAACTTCACCACCACGATCATCCTCTGCTTGTCGCTCTGCTGGGCGGCGAGCGCAGGTGCCCAGGACTGCCAGGCCCTCTCCCCCGGCCAGTCTGGTAGCACCCTGCTCTCCGACTTGCTCGGGGAGGACGCCCAGGGAATCACCGGAGCCTGTCAGGTAGCGGCCGGCGACGATTACTATTCCGCGCGGGTCGAGTTCCGCGGCTTCGCCGACCAGGAATACCAGCTCACCGGCCAGCTGCTGGACGCCGACCGGCGAAGCATCCCGGGAAGCGAACCGGTACGCATCCCCCTGGAGTCCGGGGCCACCGCCGTGGACCTGACCTTCCGCTTCACCCCGGCACAGGCCGGCTACACCGAGCCCTACGTGGCCGTCCGCTACCTGAAAGTGTCCATCGCGGAGGCCGGCGATCCCCTGTCGGAACTTGACCTGGGGGGATTCAATCTCCTGGGCACGACCGCCGAATACCGGCTCGACCACCAGTTCCGCGTCGGGGCCTCCGGCAACGGAACCTCCAACGTGACGGTGGCCGTGGCCTTTACCCCCGTAATGCGGGCCGCCACC
>JBGTHX010000053.1:0-9714 GCA_041746055.1 Lewinella sp.
ACGGCCGCACCCTCGACTACAGCGTCATGACCGTGCAGCACGGCGATGAAGATCCCGGCCGCTTCAGCTACACCGACACTACCCCGCTCACCGAGCAGCTACCCTGCCACGTGACCTACACCAGTCCGGAGGTACACGAAACCCTGCGCGAGGGCTTCGACCGCAGCCCCATGTTTAACGGGCGCATCCGCGGCCTCGGGCCCCGCTACTGCCCGAGCATCGAGGATAAGATCGACCGCTTCGCCGGCCGCGACCAGCACCAGCTCTTCGTGGAACCCGAAGGGCGCAATACCTGCGAGATCTACGTGAACGGCTTCAGCTCCAGTCTGCCGGAGGACGTCCAGTACAAGGCCCTGCGCAAGGTGCGCGGCTTCGAGAACATGAAGATGTTCCGGCCGGGCTACGCTATCGAATATGATTTCTTCCCCCCCACCCAGCTCGGCCCCACGCTGGAGACGCGGCTGGTGCCCGGGCTCTTCTTCGCCGGACAGATCAACGGCACCACCGGCTACGAGGAGGCCGGCTGCCAGGGCCTCATTGCGGGTATGAACGCCGCCCTCGGGGTACAGGAGCGCGACCCCTTTATTCTCAAGCGCAGCGACGCCTACATCGGCGTGCTCATCGACGACCTCATCAACAAAGGCACCGAGGAGCCCTACCGCATGTTCACCAGCCGCGCCGAGTACCGCATCCTCCTGCGGCAGGACGATGCTGACCTCCGCCTCACCCCCATGGCCGCCGCTCTGGGCGTACGCGATATGGAGGGGCGGCAGGCGCGGGTGCAGGAGAAACGCGACGGGGTCCGGGGCATCGCCGCGGAACTCCGCGGCCACAGCATCACGCCGGAGCAGATCAACGGCTACCTGGAAAGCGTAGGCACGGCTCCCCTCAAGCAGGGCGTGAAGCTCGACAGCATCCTCTCCCGCCCCGGCGTGAGCCTGACCGGCATGGCCGAAGCCGTACCCGCCCTGCAGGACTTCCTGCGCCCCTACGATGCGGAAACCATCAACCTGGCCGAGGTCACCCTCAAATACGAGGGCTACATCGAGCGCGAACGGCAGGTCGTGGAAAAGATGAGCCGCCTGGAAGGCATCAAGCTCGGCAAGAGCTTCGACTACGAGCAGCTCACCGCCCTGAGCAAGGAGGCCCGGCAGAAACTAAATAAACTCAAGCCCGTCACCATCGGACAGGCCAGCCGCATCAGCGGCGTGAGCCCGGCGGACGTCAGCGTGCTACTGGTGCATCTGGGCCGGTAACCCGTAAACTATGGTAGCAGTAATCAACTACAACGCCGGCAACATCCGCTCCGTCCTCTATGCCCTCGAGCGCATCGGGGTGGACCACGAGCTCTCGGCCGACCCCGAAAAGATCCGCGCGGCCGACAAGGTCATCTTCCCCGGCGTGGGCCACGCAGCCTCTACTATGGCCCACCTCAACGAAACGGGCCTTGCTGACGTCATCCGTTCCCTTACCCAGCCCGTTTTCGGGGTGTGCGTAGGCATGCAGTTGCTCTGCAGCCACAGCGAGGAGGGTGACGTGGACTGCCTGGGCGTTTTCCCCGAACGGGTGCGGAAGTTCGAGCCCGTAAACGGCGAAAAAGTGCCCCACATGGGCTGGAACGATGTCCGCGTAAAGGAAGCCAACGGCTGGTTGAGCCATGACGTGGACGGCGGCTACTGCTACTACGTCCACAGCTACTTCGTCGAACCCGGCCCCGACACCGTGGCCACCACCAACTACTGCGGTACCGACTTCGCCGCCATGATGCGGAAGGACAACTTCTATGCCGCGCAGTTCCACCCGGAGAAATCGGCTATGGTGGGGGAGCGGATCATACGGGATTTTTTGGCGGTTTAGGTTTTGCCCTTAGAGTCCCTTACAGGAGGCCAGGAGTATTGTAGCGTGTACTCTTTACAACTCTAAGCTCGACTCTACGGAACTCTTTGGGCGAACTCACTCAATCGTCCATCCCGAAGAAGGTAGTGGTAAAGCTAAGCCGCACCCCAAAGTCCTCATACCCCCCGTCCCGGAAGCTGGTCACCAGCTCCAGCCGGAAGACGCGGAGGATGTTGTCGAGGGAGTAGCCCAGCTCGGTGTAGTGGTCGGAGGTGGGGGTATAGAGATAATTGACGAAGAGGTCCTCCTTCAGCCCCATCAGGTGGAGTTCGAAGACCTGGGTGAGCAGGAACTTCCGGAACTGATAGTGGGCGTACACTTCCACGTAGTCTTCCGCGGTGCTGTTGCGGTAGTAGGGCAACAGCCGGTAGCTGCCAATGGGATCCAGGCGGGTCAGAAAGATCTCCGAGGTAGCGAAGTGGCGGAAGTCGGGAAAGTCCACCCGCGACCGGTTCAGGAAGGTGCCGGCCCGCGCGAGCAGGCTGATATCTCCCTTGCGCCCCGCCGAGAAGCTGCGCCGGTAGCTGCCCTCCAGGCGGGTAAAGTCCGACTCGCTGTTCCCGATTCCGGGCAGTCCTACCTGCACGCCCAGTCCGAGCGTGGGGGCGGAGTTCTCGATCATATTCCGGCGCCCATTGCGCACCGTATACCGGAGGCCGGGGCGCCAGTAGCCGTTGAGTTCCACGAGCGCGGCGTTGCCCAGCTGAGATACCGTGCCCGTTTCTTCATTAAAGGGGTTGTTGGGGGCGTAGGCAAAATCGTCGTCGCCGCCCCAGCGGTGGTCGGTGGTATTCTGTACCAGGCGGCGATCTTCATAGGTCAGCCCGCCGTCCAGTCGGAAGGCGTCACTGTACTCCTTTTCGTAGGTCAGTTCTCCGTACGCCCGCTCGTACAGCCGCGCGTAATTGTCACCAAAAAGCAGGGCGGAAAAGCTGTTGATGATCGGATCGATGGCCGGGCTCCCGTTAAATTGCCGCAGGTAGCGGCCGGCGGTGAGCTCGAAGTGCCCCTTGCGCACGTTGTCCCGGTTCTCGTAGCCCAGCTCCCAGCTCAGGCGCTGCCAGGAAAAGCCGTAGCGGGAGCGCAGGCTGAAGGTGCCGATGGTCTGCTGGTGGCTGCTGGTGTCTTCCCGTACGGTGATGCGCAGGGGCTTGGTGAGTTTGGCCCCCACGGCGTAGCCCTCCACCGGGTTGAACGCCACGTCCGGGGAAACCCCGAAGCGCAGGAAGCCGGGTAATTTACCGCCCTTGTTCCCCTGTCGGTCGGCCGGCGCATCTCCCCGCACCTCGGCGATCGAGTCCAGCTTTTCCACGCGGGCGACGCTGTCGCGGTAGCGGTAGCCGGCGACCTCGTCCGCCGTGAGGGGAATGGGCCGGATGGCCTCCCAGGCGGCGGAATCCTTCACGGTGCGCACGCTGTCGTCCACGAAGGTGTAGTTCTCGACCACCTCGGGTTCCTCCTGGGCTTCTTGTTCCTCCTTTTCGTAGTTCCGCATCAGGTTCCGCAGTTCCTTTCGCGTCAGCTCTCCCCCCTCTTCGAGGGTGTTCCCGTAGCCATCGTTACGGTTGTCCCGCCGGGTGGCCGCGGCTACCTCAGGCTGGGTCTTTTCGTCGATCACCTCTACGTAGCCGCCCAGGTCGGGATTGAGGGTGACGTCGTAGCCGCTCGTGGAGGCCACGTAGCTAATGGCCAGCTTGATCCCCAGCAGTCCGCCCTCGGCTTCGATCTGGGTGGTGGTGGGCAGCCAGACGTGCTCCTCTACCTCGTTGTAGTTCACCTTCACGTCAATGGTGAAGCCGGTGCTGTAGGTGCGCAGGTCCAGGCTGTGCAACGACCAGTCGTCCTGCACGATGTAAATATCCCCCTCGAACACGCCCTCCCCCGGACTGCGCGGGATCACGCGGATCTTGTTGATCAGCTGCCCCTGGTCGGCGAAGATGCCGTCGTGCTGGAACTTGTAGTAAGCGAAGGCCCGCGGGGAGAGCGGACTGATCACCCCGGCCACTTCCGGCTCGTAGAAGGAGGAGAAAATGTAGTTGTCTACCTGAAAGCTCTCGTCGCCGGTCACGTAGCGGGAGAGCACCGTCTGTTTAAAGGTATTGGGGCGGCTATATTCCACCCGACTGGTCGTTTCGCTCGTAAAGTTTTTACCCTCGATCTCGGTGACCTCCTGCCGGTCTTCGGAGGGAATGAGCTTCTTCATCAGGCCGGGGATCTTCACCACCTTACCATTACCCTTCACGTACACCTCCGCCGTATAGGCATCGAGTTGATTGCGGTGGTAGTCGGCCTTGGCGATGGCCCGGCGGATGACGCTGTAACTCAGGTCCTCACCCCCGCTGAGCACCTGCACCTCCTGCAAGTCCAGCGCCTCGGGGCGCAGCTGAACGTCAAAGGAACCACGGCTGGCGGATAATTCGCGGACCAGCGTCTGGTAACCCAGGTACTGGAAGATCACGGTGTTGCTGCCCGCTCGCAGCCGCAGTTCGTAACGGCCCTCCACGTTCGTGGTGGCTCCGGTACCGGTCTCCTGCACATAGATCGAGGCGTAGGGAAGGGCTTCACCCGTCGATTCGTCGGTGATCCGTCCGGTGAGGACCTGCGCGCGCGCGCCGACGGCAAGCAGCAGCAGCGGGATCAGGATAAGGAATCGGGTCATGGCGGGCGGTTAAGCTGAGGGTACGGCGGCTAAAGTAGGCCCGGGACCTACGCACCGCGCGGCGGGCCGGATGGATTTAGAAGTATCCCGCCTTCCCGTCGACCAACGGCAGTATCCGCTACCGGCTCTGCCGGCTGTATTTCTCTTCGAACTTCCGGTAGAGCTCGGCCTGCTTGTTGTCCAGGTTGATCGAGCGACCATCAATGAAGGCGTGCTCCACGTCGCTGCTGCGCATGTCGAGGATATCCCCGGCCGCGATCACGAAGGTCGCCGACTTACCCACGGCGATACTGCCGTAGGTACCGTCGATCCCCACGATCCGGGCGGGCGCCAGGGTGACGGCTTCCACGGCCTTCTCGTACGGCAGCCCGAAGCCCACCGCCTGTCCGGCAACGAAGGGCAGGTTGCGCTGCTGCCAGTAGCCCTCGTGGCTGATGGCGAAGTCCACGCCGGCCTCGGCCAGGAGGGCCGGGTTGCGGAAGGGCTGGTCCACGGCATCGTCCTGATTCTCGGGCAGGGCCTGGGTGGTACTCAGGATCACCGGCACCCCTTCCCGCTTGAGAAAGTCGGTGATCAGGTAGGCCTGGTAGCCGCCCACGATCACGGGCTTGGCACCCATGCCCTTGAAGAGCATGACGCCGGACTGGATGTCGCGTGCCTCATCCGCGTGGAGGTACACCCGGCTGTTGCCCTCGAGGGCCTCGCAGAAGGATTCGAACTTCAGCAGCCGGTCGGTATCGTCGTCCGGGTTGGCGCAGTAGCCGATGGCCTGCTTGAGGAAGCTTTCTAGCTCCTTGACCTGCTCCTCGTAGCGGGGGTTGGCGCGCACGTCGCCCGTCTGCCAGTTGTAGCTGCTGCGGTTGGGCCAGTTCACGTGTACGCCGTCGTCGGCGAGCACCGCGGCGTCCTCGAAGTTCCACCCGTCGAGCTGCATGATGGAGCTGCGGCCGCTTACGAGGCTGCCTTCGGGGGTCGACTGTACCAGCAGCACCCCGCGGCTGCGCACGGTGGGAATCACCTGCGAGTCAGTATTAAAGGCGATCAGGGCACGGGCGTTGGGGTTGAAGGTGCCTACCTCGCGCTCGTCGCTGGTGGCACGCACGGCACCGATCTCGACCAGACCGAGCTGGCTGTTGAGGGCGATCAGTCCGGGAAATACCTCCTTGCCGGAGGCGTCCACCGTTTCGTAGCCCGCCGGGGCGGCGGCGCCGGCCTCCACGCGCTCGATCTTGCCGTCGCGGAAGAGGATAGTGCCATTCTCGATCACGGTACCGTCACCCACGTGGATGGTGGCGCCGGTAACGGCCACCGGGCCGGATTGCGCGGGAGAGGGCGTCGGGTTCTGGGCGCGGACGCAGGTGCCGAAGCCTACGGCCAGGAGCAGGGTCAGCAGGAAGTGGGTAGGGATCTTCATCGGTTTATTTTTGGGTGGTTTCGCTGTCGCAGTGGAGCAGGCGGCGGCGGGTGCCGTTGGGGGCCTGTGTCTTGCTACCGGATTTTTTATCGTCTAAGCTGGCCTGGATGAGCTCGTTCCGCTCGTGGAGCAGGTCCTCACGGCGGGCCTCGTTCTCTTCGCGGTTGAAGTATTCCTTGCCATCCACGAAGGTGCGTTCGGCGCGGGCGTAGATGCTCATCGGGTGGTCGTTCCAGAGCACCAGGTCGGCATCCTTCCCGGCGCGGATACTGCCGACGCGATCGTCGATGTGCAGCATTTTGGCGGGGTTGAGCGTAACGAACTTCCAGGCCTCTTCCTCGGGTACGTCGCCGAAGAGCACGGCCTTAGCGGCCTCCTGGTTGAGGCGGCGGGCCATTTCGGCATCGTCGGAGTTGAAGGCGGTGACCACGCCCTGCTCGTACATGATGGCCCCGTTGTAGGGAATGGCCTCATTGACTTCGTACTTATAGGCCCACCAGTCGGAGAAGGTGGAGCCGGCGGCGCCGTGCTCGGCCATCTTGTCGGCCACCTTATAACCCTCCAGGATGTGGGTGAAGGTGTTGACCTTGAAGTCGTGGCGGTTGGCCACGCCCATCAGCATATTGATTTCACCCTGCTGGTAGCTGTGGCAGGTGATAAAGCGCTCCCCGTTCAGGATCTCGAGCAGGGCCTCCAGTTCGAGGTCGCGGCGTACATCGTCTCCTCCCTTCATCGCACGGCCGTATTCTTCGGCGCGGCTGAAGTAGTTCTCAAAGATCTGCTCCACGCCCATGCGGGTTTGGGGATAGCGGACGCGGTTGGCGTCGCCCCAGTTGGACTGCTTGACGTTCTCGCCCAGGGCGAACTTGATGAAGGGGTCGGCCCCTTCGTACATCATTTCGCCGGGGGTGGCGCCCCAGCGCAGCTTGACCAGGGCGGACTGTCCGCCGATCGGGTTGGCCGAGCCGTGCAGCAGCTGGCTGGTGGTCACGCCACCGGCGAGCTGCCGGTAGATGTTCTCGTCCACGGCATCGACCACGTCGGCCATGCGCACCTCGGCGGTGCTGGACTGGGTACCCTCGTTCACGTCGAAGAGGGCGATGTGGCTGTGCTCGTCGATGATGCCGCTCGTCAGGTGCATGCCGGTGGCGTCGATCACTTCAGCGCCGCGGGTGGGCAGGTTCTTGCCTACACTGCTGATCTTGCCATCCTCGATCAGTACGTCGGTCTCCTCCAGGATACCGTCTTCTTCGTTCGTCCAGACCGTGGCGTTCTGGAAGAGCACCTTCTTTGCCCCGGGGGCGGCGGGCAGGCCGTAGGCGATATTCGGGTAGGTGAGGCGGCTGTGGTAACTTTTGCGTGCGCCGTCTTCCTCCTTATCCTTTTTCGCGTCGGTAGCTGCCGTGGCGCCCGCCCGCGGGGTGGCGGTGAACTGGACGAGCTTTCCGCCGGGATCGCGACCCGAGCCTACGTAGCCGTCATCCTGCCGGGTGGCATTGACGCGGTAGAACCCGCCGTCCTTCCCGCGACGGAACCGCAGGGTAAGTACTCCGCCGGACTCCGAGAAGGTCGCATCCGAGGCCGTGGTGTCGCCGACGGCCGTGATCTTCATTTTCTGGCTTCCGGGATCGCCGGAAACTTCCCCGGTAAAGCGGTCGCCGCCCACGGTGATATCGTAGCCCGCGGCGAGTTCGGTCGCGTTGAGGTCTTTGAGGTCGAAGGGCGTGCCCTGTATCCAGTTCTGGTAGATGGTGGCCTTTTCGGCAAAGGGGTCGGCGTCGGTGACGATGAAGTTGGCCAGCTTGCCGGCCTCCAGGGTACCGACCAGATCGGCGATACCGAGTAGCGCGGCGGGGCCGGTGGTCAGGGCGGCGAGCACGTGCTCGGGGTTGGCCCCGGCCGCGACCGCCTTGCGGAGGGCGTCGTGGAGGTCACCGGGCTTTTCAAGACCGTCGGCGGTCAGAATGAAGGGGATGCCGGCGCTGTCCACCGCGGCTACGTTGCCGGGGGCCCGCTCCCAGTGGCGGAGTTGGGCCAGCGTGACGAGGTCGGCGGCGAAGGGATCCGTTACGTCGTAGGTATCGGGGAATTTGAGCGGCAGGATGAAGGTGGCCCCGGACGCCTTGAGGGGTTCCAGGCGCTGGTACTCGTCGCCACCGCCGCGGATGACGTACTGCTTGCCGAACTCGTCGCCCACCTTGTCGGCGCGCAGGGCGTCCTGCCAGTTACCGACGGCGAAGATCTGGGGCACGTCCTGCAGGCGGGACCAGGCCTCCAGGCTCAGGTTGGTTTCGTCCCGGTTCTTGCTGCCGTACCAGTCGGCGTCTATATAGGTCTGCCGCAGCAGGGCAATAGCGCCCATGCGGGAGCTGGGGTAGTCCTGGGTGGAGGAGCCTTTATCGAAGGATAGGTGGTGGGCGGCGTTGGGCTTCAAAAGCACCTCGTTGTCGGGGCCGCTGCCGAGGGTCACCACGGCGGCGGATCCGCGGCTGATACCGTCGGGGTGGTGGGAGGAAACGATGCCGAATCCGGCTTCCCGCAGGGGCTGCGCGGCCTTTTCATCCACCGTGAAGAGCAGGGCCGCATCGCTTTCGGGGCGGATGGCCTGGTTCCAGCCGTAGGCGCCGTCGGTACTGCTTTCCATCTGGGGGCCGTCGCGGCGGCTGCGCTCGCCGGGCTTCACCTCCGGCATACCGTAGGAGCCGTAGGCCTCGATGAAACTGGGGTAGACGTGCTTGCCCGCGAGGGATAGCTCCACCGCGCCGGCGGGGACGGCCGCACCGGCGGCCACCCCTTCGATTTTCCCGTTTCGGATCACGAGGGTAGCGTTTTCCATGGTTTTGCCGGGGCTCACGTGTACCGTAGCACCCGTGAAAGCATAGTAGCCTTCCGGCTCGTCGTAGACGCCGTTGTAGGGGAAGGTGGATTGGGCGGTGAGGGAAAGCGATGCGAAGAAAAGCATGGCCAGGAGAGTGGGGCCGAATCTTGTTGTCATGGTGGTCCTTTGGTCGGCGCGAAAAGTACGTGTTTTAGACCGCCCGGAGAATTTGCTCCGGCAATGATTTTGTTCCGGATGAGACTTTTACGGTCGGCCCCGCCACTCAGTGGTCCTGGTGCCCGCTGGCTCGGAAGGACTTCGGTAGTGGGGGGCGGGGGCAATGAGGGGAGCCACCCGACGGATCGTGGTGCTGCATTGACCGTACCCCGATCGATCGGGAGCCGCCGGGCCGGCCTGTAATCAAGCGGGGAGATTGTCGGGCTAATTCACCATACCCAGTGAGGCACTCAAACTATGTTAAAGTTGCCGCGTTAATTGAGACACGCCGCAAAACTGGCTGGCTACCGGTTTTGTACCTTGATTAGCTTATCTTTGCGTTGCACTCGGATAGTGTTCCGAAAGTTATCTCCCGACGCAGCGCCTGGCCGCGGGGGGAATCCGGCTTTTTAGGGTTGTTCTGAACGGCCCCGCGGTAGCACGCTGCGGTAAAATAATGACGTGCACAAACGATCGAATGAGTAAACGACTAATTAAAGTAGCGAAGGAATTGAACGTGGCCACCTCGACAATCGTCGAGTTCCTGACCGGTAAGGGCTTCGAGATCGAGAACAAGCCGATCGCGCAAGTCACTCCCGATATGGAATCCGCCGTGCGTCAGGAATTTGCCAAGGCGATATCCGACAAGGAAAAGGCCCGAAAGATGGAGTTCGGCACCCGCCCCACCGCGCCGCCTCCTCCCCCACCGCC
>JBGTHX010000054.1:0-17578 GCA_041746055.1 Lewinella sp.
CTCGTTGACGTTGCCGGCCATATTGTAGAGGCCGAAGTCATTGGGGAAGTTGTCGAAGACGTTGCTGGTGATCATGTTCTCGTCGTTCGGCTTACCGGCAATACCCGAATAGTCACCCGCGCCCCGCTTGTAGTTGGCGTACATCTTTCCCTGGTTCTTGTCGTGCCGCTGGTAGCGCATGCTCGTTCCGCTCCAGGGGTAGATGCGGCGGTCGGTGTAGTTCTCGTCCTTCTCGTTGGCTTGCAGTCCTTCCAGAGCGAGCGCGGCGTATTCCCACTCCGCTTCGGTAGGAAGGCGGAAGTCCTGCTGCAGGATGCCGTCTTCGAGGCGCACCGGGCGGGTTTCGCCGGACTTCATGTCCTTTAGCCCCTTCCGCTCTACGCCTTCGTACTGGCCGGCCAGGTAGGCATCGGTCACGAAGACGTCCGATCCCTTCTGGTCGGGACGCTGCTCCTGGATACCGCGGTCGATGAGGATGGCTTCGTTGACGCGGTCGGTCCGCCAACGGCTGTATTCGCGGGCCTGGGTCCAGCTTACGCCGACCACGGGGTGCTGGGCGTAGGCGGGGTGACGCAGGTAGCCGGTCACGTAGGGTTCGTTGTAGGAAAGCTCATCGCGCCAGACCAGTGTATCGGGCAGGGCAGCCTGCAGTACTTCGGGATAGTCGCTGTACACGTCTTCCGTCCAGTGCAGGTAGAGCAGGTAATCTTCGTTGCTGATCTCCGTCTGGTCCATGTAGAAGCTGGACACGGTCACCCGGCGGGGGATGTTATCCCAGTCGTAGGGTACGTCTTCCTCGGTGAAACCCATCACGAAGGTTCCTCCGGTGACAAGCACCATGTTCGGCGGGGTCTCCTGACCCTCAAACTGGTCGTTGCGCTCGTAACCGCCCCACTTCTCGTCGTTGTACTTCCAGTTGGTGGTACGGGAGCGGTCGTTGTTGCGGTTACAGCCCGCCGCCAGGAGTACCAGGCAGAGGTAGGGCAGCGTCTTTAGCAGTATCTTCATGTTGCGGTGGTAGTCCAAATTGATTAACGTGGTCGGTCCGGCCACCCCCGACCTGGGAGGGGCTATCATCGACCTACGGCTAGTTAAACCGAATCGCCGGATAAACTATTGTGTTCGAAAACTTAATATTTCCCGGCCGTTGAATGCTGTCGGCGGCCTTACAACCGCTTGTTGATCTCGTCCTGGAGTTGCCGGCGCAGTTCCTGCTCCACCGTCAGACGGCTCTTGCGGCTCTGGTCCAGTTCCTCCGCCAGCTTGTCGCGTTCGCGCTTCAGTTCGGAGTTGTTTCTTGCCGCTACCCGGGTACTCCCGAGGGCCACGAGGAGGGCAATGAGCAGGCCGATGACCAGCGACCACATGATGAGACTGTACGTCCCCTTATCCAGTTGCATGCCCAGCAGGCTTACGCTGTCGCGTTCAGCCTTCAGGTCCGCTATCGCGGCATCCCGGTCGCCCACTTCGGAAGAGGTGGCGTCGATCTGCGACTGCAGCACCGCTTTCTCCCCCTCCAGCTGGCTGATCCGCTGGGTGTACCCCGAGATCGAGTCGTTCACGTTGTTCATGAACTCCTCCAGGTAGAGTTGCCGCACCACCTTGAATTCCTGGTAGCGGTTGGAGACATCCAGCATCGTATCGAACTGGAGCTGGAGGGTCGAATTACCGGCCAGGGCAGGATTTCCACGGCGCTGTGCGAAGAGGGAAGTCGTGCACAATAACAGGATGACTAGGTAGAAGAAACGACGCATAGACATAAAATTAGGGGGTAGTCCAGCTCAAAAGCGGGGCAAAGTTAGTAATACCTTTGGTAAATGCTGGACCATTTAGTGTATGTAGTTCCCGATCTGCCCGCCGCCGTGGACCGTTTTACCCGGTCCGGATACCCTCCGGAACCCGGTGGCCGGCACGCGACGCGGGGCACCTATAACGCGCTCCTGCGCCTCGGCAATATGTCATACCTCGAACTACTCGCCATCGATCCCGCGACCTCCGTCCCCCCACCCCGCTGGATGGGCGTCGATTTGGTGCACGAAGCGCAACTGACGCGGTGGGCGGTGCACGCAGGTGCCGGGGTCGATCCCGGAGCGATGGAATCCGGCTCCCGGCAACTCGCCTCCGGAAAAACACTCCGGTGGCGGCTCACCGATCCCGGGGTTGCGCCCGCCGTGAATGTCGTCCCGTTCGTGATCGACTGGAGCGAATCCGGCGCTCACCCCGCGGATAACCTGCCCGACCTGGGGCTGCAACTGGAAGAAATACGGCTGGTCCACCCGTATCCCGAAACCGTCAACCGGGAGCTGTCGCGCCTGGGCGTGCCCCAAAAAGCGATCCGCGGAGCCGCCCCGAAAATCGAGGCGGTGCTCCGCGGACCGAATGGAAAATTGCACTTGTGATTACATCATCTTCAGCGAGCGGTCGATGAAGGCCTTCAACTCCGCCCCGCTGAGCATCTGCTGGCTGAGCTTCGCGAGCTGGTAGAGGTAAGAGGCGTTGTCGGCGCGGGCCGTTTCATCCTCCACGCCCAGCAAACGCTCCTTGATTACCGGGCTGTTGGCATTGACCACTACCTGGTAGGAATCGGGGAAGATGGAGGCGTCCATGCCTTGCATCATCTGCATCTCTTTCATGCGGCGCATGAACTCGTTACGGACGATCTGTACCGGCGCATCCTGGGCGCTGAGCGGCTTGAGCTCAACCGAGCCCCCGCTTCCCACCGCGGTGGTGAAGAGGGAAGTCACCATTTTCTGGTCCTCCTCGCTGAGCAGGTTTTCCTGCTCCTCGTCCTTCTGGACCAGCTGATCGGGCGTAGCGGAATCCACCCGCACGAAGTTGACCTTCTCCTCCTTCTGTTCCAGCGTCTGGATCAGGGGAGCGTCGATGGCGTGTTCCAGCTTCAGGATATCGTACCCCCGGTCGCGGGCGGCAGCCACCAGCGTATGCTGACGATCGGCGTCGGCGGTGTAGATCGCTACGAGCCGGTCGTATTTGTCCGTCTGGTTCTCCTTGATCCGCTCGCGGTATTCCTCAACCGTGAAGAACTGGTCCTCGGTGTTTTCGAGCAGCGTGAACTTGATCGCGCGGTCGTAAAATTTGTCGTCCGAGATCATGCCGTATTTGACGAACATGCCCAGATCGGACCACTTCTCTTCGTAGGCTTCCCGGTCTTCTTTGAACAGGCCGCTCAATTTTTCGCCGACCTTTTTTGTGATGTAGCCGGTGATCTTCTTGACGTTGGAGTCAGCCTGCAGGTAGCTGCGCGATACGTTCAGCGGGATATCCGGCGAATCGATCACCCCGTGTAGCAGCGTAAGGAATTCGGGCACGATGTCGGAGACGTTGTCCGTCACGTAGACTTGGTTGCTGTACAGCTGGATCTTGTTCCGCTGTAGTTCCAGCTTGCCGGATACCTTCGGGAAATACAGGATACCCGTCAGGTTGAAGGGGTAGTCAATATTCAGGTGGATCCAGAACATCGGGGGCTCCCCCATCGGGTAGAGTTCCCGGTAGAAGGCTTTATAGTCCTCGTCGGTCAGTTCGGCCGGCGACTTCTTCCACAGGGGGTCGGTGTTGTTGATGATGTTATCGACCTCCGTTTCGATTTTCTCGGGAGCCGGCTGCTCTTCGCCTTCCGCTACCTCGCCTTCGAATTCTTTGTAGGTGGTATCGGTCTTGGTTCCGAACCGGATGGGGTACGGGAGGAATCGGCAGTACTTGAGGAGTAACCCCTCGATCTCGTCTTCTTCGAGGTACTGCTTGCTGTCTTCACCAATGTGCAGGATCACGTCGGTGCCCTGCATATCCCGCTCGGCCTCGCCGATCTCGTAGCTGGGGTCGCCCTCACAGATCCACCGGACGGCTTCGGCACCCTCCTGGTAGCTTTTGGTTACTACCTCCACCTTGTCGGCGACCATGAAGGCCGAGTAGAAACCGAGTCCGAAGTGGCCGATAATCGAGGCATCGTCCTGGTACTTGTCCACGAATTCCTGGGCGGAGGACAGCGCCACCTGGTTCAGGTACTTCTTCACTTCCTCTTCGGTCATACCGATACCGCGGTCACGGATGGTGAGGGTTCCGGCCTCCTGGTCGATGAGGATATCGATGGTCTTGTCCAAGTCACCCTTGGCTTCACCCTTCCGGGCCAGGGTAGCCAGCTTGCTGGTGGCGTCGGTGGCATTGGAGACCAACTCCCGGAGGAATATTTCCTGATCGGAGTACAGGAACTTCTTGATGATCGGAAAGATGTTTTCCGTCTGTACGGATATGTTGCCTTTTTGCATAGTTGTCATTATTTTGGGTATACACTCCCCTGGGTATGACAGACAACTTCCGTTCCACCTCCTCGCCCCTGTCAAAATGTCGGTGACTTTTTTACCGGTACAGCCCTGACCTCAGGATTTCCTCCTCAACGGCCGGCGGCACGAGATAGCGGATACTACGGCCCTCCCGGATGGCTTCCCGGATGTAGGTAGCCGACAGCTGCATCAGGGGCGCCTCGTGGAGCGACACCGAGGGGTGATCGAGGAGATCGCCACCGGGATAGCCCGGTCGGGGGTACACGCGGAGGGAATAGTCCCTCAGGATGATCTCGTAGTTCTTCCACTTCCGGAAGGATACCAGGTTATCACTTCCCATGATGAGGGAGAACTCGTAGTCGGGGTACTTATCGTGCAGGACCGCCAGGGTATCGATCGTGTAGGAGGGTTTGGGCAGGTCGAATTCCACGCGACTGGCCCGGAGTCCGGGAGTATCGCCGATCGCAAGCTCCATCAGATGCAACCGGTCGTGATCGCGGGCCAGGCTGTTGCTTTTCTTGAAGGGGTTCTGAGGGCTCACCACGATCCATACTTCGTCCAGGCCCGTCCGGGTAGCCATATAGTTGGCCAGTATCATATGGCCTACGTGGACGGGGTTGAAGGAGCCGAAAAAGAGACCGATCTTCCTGGAGGGCATACGGGACAGAGGCTAATAACTATCGTTGCTGCGGTAAGCCTTCACGATGAAGAACCCCTCCTCACCCTGCTCCTGGTACAACGGCATGAGCAGGTAGCCCGAGCAGGGAGCCGCGATCGGACCGCCGCGGTCTTCCGCAAGTAGCTCCCCCTCCCGCACCGGCTGGAAATTGCGGTAACCCGCCCTCATCCGGAAACCGTGCGCCTCATCCGTGGGCAGCTCGTGCACGTATACTAACTCCATCACGATGGGCACGCCGGGGTTAGCCGCGCGCAGCGTCTCCTCGTGATGGGTGCTCACGTCCTCGTCGCGGACGCAACCGATCGACCGCAGCAAATTCACCGTGGCAGCCAGGGCACGCTCCACCGACCGGGGGTCCTCGTGGGTCCCGGCCTCGAAGGTTACCGCTCGACAGGGCCGGTCTAGGTCATACCGGCCGGAACGGAAGTGGCTCAGGGTCGTGCCCTGCAGGCCGCTCAGCATGCCCTTGATCACGGGTACGCCGAGTTCGGCGGCGAGAGACAGGCTGGGGCCGTCATCTCCCGTGATGGCGAAGACGCCACCGGTTGCCGTGGTGGTATGCAGATCGAGCAGGACGATCTCCGCGGCGGAAGACTCTTCCAGTACGTGCTCGATTGCCGCAAGCATGCCGTCCAGTTCCCGGGCCTCCGTACTGGCGTAGGTATTGTCCACGCCCCGTACCACGTGCCGCCATATGCGGTTGAGGTCGGTATCGACGTAGCGCTTCCCCACCCGCAGGGCTTCCAGGTTGCCGCGCAGAGCGAGCAATTCGCCCCGGAAGGAAAAGCCGGGATTCAACAGCGGTTCCTCCCGCAGGAGATCGAAGAGTTGCTCCAGGGCCGTCACTCCGGCCGTCTCGTTACCGTGGATACCACCGATGGCTACTACCAGCGGGCCATTTTCCTCCCCCACGTAGTGGCCGATCACCCGCGGGGATTCCTCCTGCGCGCCGTGCGATTCGATCCCGGTACGACTCAGCATCAGAAGTAAAATTTGAGGGCCACGAACTGGGCCACGAAGCCCAGCAGGTAGCCGGCGAACAGTTGCATCCGGTCATGGGCACCCAGGGCCAGCCGGGCCGTACCCACCAGTCCCGCCACCAGTACGACGACGATAAGCAGGAGCGGCAGGCCAATAGTCACCCCGCCGATCCCGATCCCGTTCGGTCCGAACAGCGCCAGCATAATCACGGCTACGGCGACCAACCCACCCATTCCTACGGCATGCAGGCTGATCTTGTCCAGGAGGTTGATCACGAAACTGGCCACCAGGGCTATCACCACCCCCAGCAGGAAGGAGGTGAAGATGGTGGGCGTCTGGTTGCTCTGGCTGAAATTGTAAAAGATCCAGAAGTACAGCACCATCACCAGCAGGAGCGGGCCAATCCGTTCCGACTTCTCCTCCATCATGAGGCTGCTCACCATATTGAGCTTCACCATGATCAACACCGCCACCACCGGGATCACGAAGGTGTCCAGAAAGATTAGGACCAGATTACTCATCGCCCGCGGCTCCCCGAGGTCGGAAGTACCGAACAGATAAGGATTCACCCCGGCCAGGATGAGGAAAATGTAGGTGGGTACCAGCAGCGGATGGAAGAGGCCGCTGATGATCAGGGCCGGATAGTTGGTGGAGGCGGGCGCCTCCGCGTGCTGTGCTTCCGCAGACATGCGGCAAAAGTAAGGACTTCTAGAAGAGCAGCCTGAAGGTAGTACGGCGGTTGGTCGCCCTCCCCTCTTTCGTGTCGTTCGTGGCAACGGGTTTGCTCTCTCCGTAGCCCACGGCGGATATGCGGTCCGCCTCAATACCCTGCTGCACCAGATAGGCTTTGACGGAGGCCGCCCTCCGCTCGCTGAGCGCCTGGTTGTCCTCCTCCGAGCCTACGTCATCGGTATGGCCGGCAATTTCCACGGATACCGCCGGTTTACCCGCGAGCAGGGCTACGAGCCGGTCCAGTTCCTCCGTCGACAGCCCCAGTAGTTCGGCGCTTCCGGTGGCAAAGAAGACGTTCTTCAGCACCACGGCGCCGTCGGCCTCCGTATCGGCTGAGGCGGCCATATCCTCCACGGGACGCAGGCGCACGCTCAGCCGGAACGGTTCGTCTACTCCGTACTGCCCCGATAATTCGAAGCGATCGGAATAGAACACGTAGCCGGCCTTTTCCACGCTCAGTCCGTAGTCCTGGCCGGTCGGCAGTACCGTCAGGTAGCGTCCGGACCGGTCGGTAGTACTGGCTGATACGGCTCCGGTCTCGTCCTGGGTTTGCAGTCTCACCTCCGCCGTGAGCGGCTGTCCGGTGGCATGGTCCACTACCGTCACTTCCACGTAGGTAGCCGCCGCGGGACGGATCTCTTCCGGCACCTCGAAGGTATAGATGTTGATATCCTGGTCGATGCCCTTGCTGAAGTAGGCGGTCGTTCCGTCCAGCGAAATAAACAGGTTACTCTCCTCTTCCGGTGTATTGATCGGATATCCCAGATTGACGGGCGTCTCCCATTGGTTGTTGGCGTCCACCGAGGTCTTGAACAGGTCCGCTCCGCCCATTCCGGGCCAGCCGGTAGAGGTAAAGTATAGGGTCCGGTTGTCGGCCGCCCAGAAGGGATAGCGGTCGTGTCCGGTAGTATTCACGCCGGGGCCGAGGTTGACCGGACGACTCCAGTTGCCGGCGGCGTCCCGGCCGGCTACGTACAGGTCGTCCTTGCCGATGCCACCCGGCCGGTTGCTCGTGAAGAACAGCAGGCGTCCGTCGCGCGACAGGCTGGGCTGGCTTTCCGAGGCACGGGTATTGAGGGCCGGGCCCAGGTTACGGGCTTCCGACCAGCCATTGCCGGTACGTTCGCTGTAGTACAGGTCGCAGGAGCCCAGTCCGTCCTGGCGTCCGCAGCCGGTGAAAATCAGAAAATTTCCGTCGGCGGTGATGGTCTGAGCCCCTTCGTTCATCGCGGTATTGATGCCGGGAAGCGGTACGGCCGGCCCCCAGGTGCCGTCCTCCTGTCGTTCGCTCTGGTAGAAGTCCTCCTGCCGCTTATCCACCCGCCTCGTGAAGATCAGTCGCTGCCCATCCACGCTCAGGCTGGGAAAGTATTCCAGGTGCTCGGTGGTATTGACCCCACTGCCGAGCGCCCGCGGCGAAAAAGGACGCGGATGGGCGGCCAGGTTGGCGGCGGTGCGGGCGGATTGTACCGCGGCCTCGGCCCGGCGGACCGACTCTTCGTTTCGAGCGGTCTTCCGCACGGCGTCCAGAAAGAGGTCGTAATCCTTGGAAGCCTCCGGGTATTGGTCGAGCAGGGTATGCAGTTCCGCCCGCTTGCGAAAAGCACTGGCGGGCGGCTCGGGATCCAGTTCCATTCCCCGCTGAAGCGCGGCGAGGGCCGCCGCGTAGTTCCGCTCTCCCCGGCTCAGTTCGGAATCCAGGTACTGCAGATCGGCGACGTTGGTGTAGCGCTTGAGGAGCCGGTCCATTTTCTCCCGGGCCCCGGGATAGTCCTGGAGCTCCAACAGAGACTGGGCTTCGGCCAATTCCTTCTGGTCGTTCTTTTTGAGGGCGTCGCGCGACGACTGACCGAGCAGGGCCGGGCCGGAACAGCCCGCCAGGAACAAGGCCAGCAGAATGGAAAGGAGGCGGACGTGCATGACCGAATGTTGGGGTTACCCCGGTAGAACGAGCCTACGGTGTCGCTTAGTGCGCCTTAGACGCCGGGGGAAGTAGTGCGCAGCTTCCCGAGTTCCTGTTCGATCTTTTCCACCGAAGGCGCCTTGTGGTCGGCCTGCGCGGCAAGCGCCTGCTCGAAGGCGGCCAGGGCATCGTTGGTGCGGCCGGCTTTAACGTAAAGTTGCCCGAGTTGGAAGGCTACCCGCCGGTCATAGCGATCCAGGCTGGCGATGCGCTGCTTGCGCTTGCTGAACATGCTGAACAAGCGCATCGCGTCCGCGGGCCGGCCCAGATCCAGGTAGGTGTCACCCAGAGCCACCTGCGCCATCCAGTAGATGGCCTGGTGGGGGATGCTGTTGCGGGTCACGGCTTCAAAGTCGGCCGAAGCCTCGGCGATCTGTCCCTGACGGAGGTGAACCAGTCCCCGGCCGTAGTAGCTCTCGGGCATGAGGGGGTTGATCGTGATACTCTTGGAGTAGTCGTAGAGCGCGTCCTTATCGTTTCCGAGTCGGTAATTGACGAAACCGCGCCGCTCGTAGGCCTGGGCGTGACGCTCGAAGCGCCCTACTACCTTGGTCATCATATTGAGGGCTTCCTGCTCGTGATCGTGCTGATCGACCAGTTCGCGGCCCCGGTTGAAGAGCTGTACGGTAGTACGGTCGCTCTTGGGTTCCAGTTTATGGTGGTCTACCATCATTCCGGCGTCGAGTCGCCAGAGGTTCAGGCTGCCCGCGATGCTGAAGGTCACGACCCGCTCCAACAGATTCAGTGTGTTCAGCCACAGGCGCTCGGTACTGGGCATGACCGTACGCGGTACGTCCAGCGTCATCTCATCTTCCTTGAAGATGACCTCCGGCTTCAGAAGAATGTCATTCTTATAGTAGTTCTCCATGCGGTGGGCATACTGCTCCCTCACCTGATCGTAGGCCCTTTGGGAGCCGAACTCAAGTTGTCCCGCGATGATCACCTTATACTCAGACATTTCCCTCGCTGCTTTATCGTAGAAATAATAAAATACTCAACACGCCGATAATCGTCGATCATTTTCCCGCATTCAGGAGCCAAAGTAGCCGCCAGGGAAACAAACCAGCCACCAATGTGCGAAAAATTAACTTGACTAAGCCCCTTTGGTGCTGCTAATCAGCATTTTGCAACACCTCTACCTTATAAAGGTGCGGATCGGCCGCAAGTTTATGCCTGTTCAGCAGGGAGCCGCAAAAAACAGGGGGTGCCTCCGGTGGGAAGCACCCCCTGCTTTCGGGGTATCACCGGTAGTTACCGGATCAGTTGTTGGGCATCATCCGGGTAGGCTCGGTAGCTACCGGAATCACCACGCGGTTCTCACGGAGGGTCTGACCTACGGGCTGGTTTTCACCGAAGCCGATGGAGCTCAGGTTAGCCTCGCGGGCACCTTCCTGACGGAGGGTGTACTCCTTGGCGGATTCCGAACGACGCTCGGACAGGCGCTGGTTGTACTCATCCGAAGCGCGGCGGTCAGCGTGACCTTCGTAGCGGATCGAGAATTCTTCGGCACCTTCCAGGGCGAGGAAGCGGTCGATCTCCTCGATGATCTGACGATCAGGACGGTTCAGGCTGGAAACATCCGTGGGGAAGAAGATGCGGTCGATCTCGATGGTACCGTTGATGGAGTCGATACGGATATGCGAGAAGTCCTGTCCTTCGAGGATACGGCCGTAGCGGGCAATACGCTCATCCAGATTCTCGGGACGCTCGTTGGGGATGGGGCATCCGTTGCGCTCGGGAACACCGGCTTCATCGGGGCACTCATCATCCTTATCGGCGATACCGTCACCGTCGCGGTCGGGGCAGCCGTTGGTAGCGGCTGGGCCGGCTTCCGAGGGGCAGTCGTCGTCTTTGTCGGCGATGCCGTCACCGTCGCCATCGGGGCAGCCGTTCAGGCTGGCCAGACCGGCCTCATCGGGGCAGTCATCGTCTTTGTCGGCTACACCATCACCGTCGCCATCGGGGCAACCGTTGGTAGCAGCGGTACCGGGCTCGGTAGGACAGTCATCGTCCTTATCAGCTACACCGTCACCGTCGCCATCGGGGCAACCGTTCAGGTTGGCTACGCCGGCCTCATCGGGGCACTCATCGTCCTTGTCGGGTACGCCGTCTCCGTCGCGGTCAGGACAACCGTTGGTGGAAGCGGGACCGGCTTCGGTAGGACATTCGTCCACGAGGTCCTTGACACCGTCCTTATCCGCATCGCGGGCACCGAACCCTACGGAGTAGGTCAGGCCGAATAGGGCGTAAGAATCATCATCGTCGGGGTTACCGGCCTGGCTGACGCCGTCGATGAGGTCGGAGTTGGTAAGGCTGAGGGTATACTCGAGGCCCAGGCTGGACTTGGGCGAGAGGTAGTAGCGGATACCGACGCCGAGGGGGAAGGTTACCCCACCGCTGTCGTCGATCTCGTCGGCCATATCCTGGGTTACTTCGGTACCGGTGTCACCATTGTAGTTGGTGGTAACGTCACCCCAGACGCCGTAACCTACACCGGCGGAGATGTAGGGAGAGATACCGCCGCGGAAGGTGTAATCGTCTGCGAAACGGGAGCCGTAGAAGGGCTCGAGCACGAGGCTCAGGCTGGGCTCGATCACGGTAGCTTCGGAGCTGTACCCGCGGGATACCCGGGCGGGGTCATCGCTCTTCGAGTCGTCGCTGTGCAGGGAACCGTACATCACGGCTGCCTTCAAAGACAGTGCGGAGCCCAAACGGCGGCTGAGCCAGAGACCTCCACCAAAATGGGCCTGGTTTAAAAAGACGATATTGTTGTCGATCATGTCACCACCGAGTGCGGAGGTGCCGACTTTAAGGCCGAATTCCCAGGGGTAAGGAGATTCGGGCATTTCCGTGCTGGCCGGCATATCCTGGGCGGATAGACTTATACAGGAAAGCACCGCGAAGACTAGAAGTAACTGCTTGAGCATATTTGCGGGTTTGACGTGAAGGTTAATTACATATAAATGGAAAACAGCTGCCGCACATTAGCCGGAGCTGCCTACCGCTTTATCGCCTATTGACGTAATTTGTTCAAGTTGGCGTGTTTAAGGGTGCAATTTTAGGACATAATACCCTTACCTAGTTAACATTTACCCCAAAGCTGGCGTAAATCCTTGCTTTTAGGGCCATTCTTCAGCCCCTCCGGTGGAAGCGCAGCAGGTGCCCGGGGGCCCGTTCGTCGCAGATTTCGAGGAGCAGCGAGCCCCGGCGCCCACCCGGCGGGGGGAAGCAAATCCGCAGCGGATTGTGGACGTATCCGTCGTCGCCGAAGAGGGACAACTGGTGGCGCAGCTTCTGGGGCAGCCGAAATTTTTTCAGCTCCTCCACATCGGCGGGCACCGGTACGTTGCCGTAGCCCTGTTCCCGCAGGAAAGCACGGATCAGCTCGTAGGAAGCCGCCGGGCGGCCGGCCGCGAACGTCATCCGGAAGCAGTAACCGTCCGACAGGCCACCGTGGGGTCGCTCGCCCGCCCCGGGAAAACGATCCCGCAACCGGGTAGTTCCGGGAAGGCTATCTTCCGCCTCCTCCGCGACGGGTCCCGGGCTCTCCACCTCCTCCCGTTCGGGGACTGGCCCGAAGGTCGCAATGAAGACCGGCCTGCGCGTTACCGCCCTGAGTGCCATACCAACTGTTTTGAGTACGGCGAAATTAAACAAAAAGTTTCAATCCTGCGATCTTGCTGACCCGACACCCCCTCCTGGAATCCCTGCCGGTTCGCGTGGCCGCCTCCGCGGTGGGTCCCCACCGCCGCCTCACGCTGCCCCACCTCATCCGGTTGTTCCAGGAGGCCGCGCTGGTGAATACGGACCGGCTGGCCGTCTCCAGCGCTGAGCTGACCGAGCGCTTCGGCCTTACCTGGGTGCTGCACCGGCAAGTGATCGAAGCCGACCGCTGGCCGGAAATGGGCCACCACGTCACCGTCATCACGCTGCCCACCCACATCGAACGGCAGCTAGTGACCTACCGCGACTTCTACCTCCTCGACGAAGATGGAGCAGCGATAATCCGGTCAACCACCGCCTGGTCGCTGATGAGTCTGGATGCGCGCCGCATCCGGCCGATCCCGGCGGAAGTGGAAGCGGTCTTCACCGACTTGCCCGGCGGGGAGGACCAGCTACCCCGGCCCGGCGATAAGCCCCGCGCCCCGGAGGAACCGACCGAATCTCTGAGCTTCCGCGTCGACTTCTCCCACCTCGACTTCAACAACCACCTCACCAATCCCGCCTTCCCGGAATGGATGCTCGAACCCCTTGGCCGGGACTTCCTCGCCGCTCACCTGCCCCGGCTCGCCGATATCTCCTACCACCGCGAGGCACGCTACGGTGAGGCGATCGAGGCCCGCACCGAATCCGCCGGGAGGGAGGGATTTGACCACGCTTTATACCGGAACGGAGAAGACGTACTCGCAACCATGCGTACGGCGTGGACTCCGCTTTTGTAAGTAAATTCGCTGCACCTGCGCGCCCGCAAAAACCCTCTCCTGATGAAGTCCCTGCTCTGTTTCCTGATCCTGCTGTCCGGTATGCTGCCCGCCCAGCAAATGCTGGAAGATTCCATCCGCGGCGTGCTGGAGGAAGGCATCGCGGCCGGCGCCTTTCCCGGCGCCCAGGTACTCGTGTGGCACCACGGGGAACCGCTGGTGCACGTGACCGCGGGCTACCATACCTATGAGAAACTGCGGGAGGTTCGCTCCGACGATGTGTACGACCTGGCCTCCGTGACGAAGACCTCCTCGGCCCTGCTCGTCCTGATGCAGCAGTACGGCGAGCACCGCCTGCGGCTGGACGCCCCGCTCGGGCTCCTCTTTACCGAGCTCAAGGGCACCGACAAGCAGCGCATCCCCCTCCGCTCCGTCCTGGCCCACCGCGCCGGCCTGCTGCCCTGGGTACCGTACTGGCAATCCACCCTGCGCGCTAACGCCCGCTACCCCTGGCAAAAGGGCTGGGAAAGCGCCCGTACCAATGACTACCGCTTCCGCCCCCGTACCATCAGCCGCGACAGCTCCGCCCGCTACCCCATCCGGCTCACCGACGACCAGTGGCTGTATAAGAACTACCGCGAGAAGGACATCTACCGGGCCATCCGCAAGTCGCCCCTGAAGCCTCCGGGCGACTACGTCTATTCCGGTCTGCTGTTCTACCTGCTGCCCGGATACGTCGAGCGCACCACCGGCCAGGACTACCGCACCTACCTGCGCGAGAACTTCTACGATCCCCTGGGGGCCACTACCCTCGGCTACCGGCCGCTGGACCGCGGCATCCCCCTGGACCGCATCGTACCCACCGAAGTCGATACCTTCTTCCGCATGGATACCCTCCACGGGGTGGTCCACGACGAGGGGGCCGCGATGATGGACGGGGTGAGCGGCAATGCCGGCCTCTTCTCCTCCGCCGAAGACCTGGCCAAGCTCTACCAGATGCTCCTGAACTACGGCGAGTACGAGGGCCGGCGCTACCTTACTGAGGAGGCGGTGCGTGAATTCACCCGCTACCAGTACCCCGAGGAGGGCACCCGCCGCGGACTGGGCTTCGACAAGCCGCTGCTCGAGTACGACGCGGCGAAGAGCTCGGTCGCCAAGTCGGCTTCCCCGTCTAGTTTCGGACATAGCGGATACACGGGCACCTTCGTATGGGTGGACCCGGAGTATGACCTGCTGTACGTCTTCATGAGCAACCGCGTCCACCCGAGCCGCGACCGGCAGGCGATCTACGAATTGTCGGTCCGGCCCCGCATTCAGGAAATGATCTACTCTTTCGTGAAGCGCAACGATACCGCCCCCGAGGGCCGCGAGAGCCGGAGGTAATAGAGTCCCGACGGCAGGAAGCGCAGGTTCGCCGCCGGCCCGGTGAAGGAGGCCAGTAGCCGTCCGTCCGGGGTGTATACGGTCACCAGCTCGTCCGCCGCGATCTCGCCGCTCAGGTACAATTTGCCGGTGGTGGGATTGGGATACACGCGTACCGAACCGCTGTCGGTACGTACCAGTACGGGCCCGTAGACCGTCTCGGTGCCGTCCAGATCCGTCTGCCGCAGCCGGTACAGGTTCTGGCCGGGGAAGGCCTCGTAATCCACGTAGCTGTAGTGCCCGTTGCCAGATGCTACGCGGCCGATCGCCGTAAACTGTCGGCCCGACTTACTGCGCTCGACCGTGAAGCCGGCGTTGTCCCGCTCGTTGGCGGTGGACCAATCCAGCCGCACCGCGTTACCCAGGGAGGTCGCGGTAAACACCAGCAATTCTACCGGCAGGCTGCTTCCCCGCACGCAGGCCGAGGTGGGTGTGCCGTAGGCGGCCAGGTGGGACTGGTAACCGCCGGTCAGGTCCCCCTCGGGGAACAGCACCAGCGACTCCCCGTCCGGGGCGTCGTCGAAGGTGGCCTGGGCGACCACTTTGCCGTCCGGGTCGCGCAGGGTCACGGTTTCGGGGCTATCGTTGTTCAGGCCGAGGAAGCCGCCGGCGATCCCATAGCTGCAATCGACGGGGGCGGTCGGCCCCGCGGCGGCGAGCACGAGGAAGCGCTCTCCCGGCTCCAGCACACTCCCGGCCGGAAAGGTGAAGCGCGCACCGGAGTTGGAGCCGTCGTGCAGGGTATGCCTTCCGAGGTCAACCGGAGCGGCACCGGCATGGTAGAGCTCCACGAATTCATCACCGCCATCGATACTGCCGTCGCCATTGATGTCTTCCCCCGGGTCGGCCAGCACCTCGTTGATCACCACCTCGCCGGGGGTGCATTGCCCCTCGGGCAGGTTGAGGGGTATGGTGAGATCGCAGTCCCCGCCCACGATCCGCACTTCCTGGTAGCTACCCTCGTCCAGCCCCTCCACGGTGAGGGTGCCGTCCGGCACGCTTCCGGGGTTGTCACCTCCTACCTGACCCGCCGTGGTGTACACCACGGCTCCGGTTTCGGCACCGCTGTATGGCAGGCTGAGCCGCAGCTGATCCACCCCGTCGGTGAAGCCCTCGCAGTTGAGGGTGGGTGTGCCCGGGCGGATGCCGCAGACGGGGCGGCAGTTTCCGTCGGTGCCCGTGGCGAGCAACTGCACGTCATCCACCCCCGCCACGTCGTCGCCGTTCTGGTCAAAAAAGAGCTGCAGCCGGGCGGTCTGGGCGGTACCCGGTATGGAGACCGTGTCGTACATCCAGCCGTCGGTGGAGGCGCCGCCGCCGTTGACCCCGTCCACCAGGATCACCTCCGGCTCCGGGAAGCCGTCGAGGTAGAGGACGTAGCCGAAGTCGTCGCCCGCGTCGTAGCCCTCCACCCAATAGGCGAACACGAAGCGGGCGCTGGTCAGGTGGCAGATCTCCCCGGGATCGAACTCAAGCGTGCCCCGGGGGCGCCCGGAGGTGGCGTTCTCGGCGTCCCGGACAGCCCAGAAGTGGTCCCCGGAGGCCGCCGCGTCGATACCGCGGATCCGTTGGACCACGTTCCAGGTGGGCACTCCCCCGCTGCCGTAGGGCGGCACGTCGGGGTTGTATATAAGGTCTTGTGTAGTGGCCCCCTCGAAATCCTGACGCAGGAGGGTGTCCTGGGCGTGGACGCAGGTGCCGGGGGCCAGGCAGAGGAGCAGGAGTCCCAGGGCTCCGTAAATGATCGCTTTCATAATTAATTTTTCGCATAGTTATTGCAGCAGAGTCTACGGGGGGTGGACTGGTGTTAAATCTTATCTTCGCGCTTCGATATGATATTTCAGATCCGCGAAGACGAGCGCAAGATTTTTGAGGTCATCGGCCGGTCGGCCACCGACCTGGGCTTTCCTACCTACGTGGTCGGGGGCTACGTCCGCGATCGTCTGCTGGCCCGCCCCAGCACCGACCTGGATATCGTGTGCGTAGGCAGCGGCATCGACCTGGCCCGCCGGGTGGGAGACAACCTGCATCCCCGCAGCCGGGTGACGGTATATAAGCGTTTCGGTACGGCCGCCCTGAAGCACCGCGATCTCGAGATCGAGTTCGTAGGGGCCCGTAAGGAGAGCTATCGCAGTGACAGCCGCAAGCCGACGGTCGAGTCGGGCTCCCTGGCCGACGACCAGAATCGCCGCGACTTCACGATCAACGCCCTCGCCATCAGTCTCAACGAGCGCGATTACGGGACCATCATCGATCCCTTCAACGGACTGGAGGACCTCGAGGCCAAGCGCATCGTCACCCCCCTCGAACCCGGCAAAACCTTCAGCGACGACCCGCTGCGCATGCTGCGCGCCATCCGATTCGCTACCCAGCTCGGTTTCCACATCGACCCGGTCACCTTCCAGGCCATCAAGCAGCACCGCGAGCGCATCCGCATCATCAGCTGGGAGCGGATCGCCACGGAGATCAACAAGATCCTCCTGGCTTCCCAGCCCAGCGTCGGCCTGCGCCTCCTCGACGAGTGCGGACTGCTCACCTACATCCTCCCCGAACTGTCGGCCCTCCGCGGCGTGGAAAGCCGCAACGGCAAGAAGCACAAGGACAACTTCATCCACACCACCAAGGTGGTTGATAACCTGGCCGAGCGCAGCGACGACCTCTGGCTGCGGTGGTCGGCCCTGCTGCACGACATCGGCAAGGCCAAGACCAAGCGCTGGGAGGCCGAAGCCGGCTGGACCTTCCACGCCCACGACGCCGTAGGCGAGCGCATGGTGCCGAAGATCTTCCGCCGACTCCGCCTGCCCAACGACAAGCTCAAGTACGTCCAGAAACTGGTGGCCCTGCACCAACGGCCTATCTCCCTCACCCAGGAGGAGATCAGCGACTCCGCCGTGCGCCGCATCCTCTACGATGCCGGGGACGAGATCGACGACCTGATGACCCTCTGCCAGAGCGACATTACCAGCAAGAACCCTCAGAAGGTGCGTCGCTACCTCGAGAACTACGACCGCCTGCGCGACCGTATGAAGGAGATCGAGGAAAAGGACCACCTCCGCAACTGGCAGCCCCCCATTTCCGGGGA
>JBGTHX010000055.1:0-3068 GCA_041746055.1 Lewinella sp.
TATCGGCGGGCACTTCCTGCAGTTGGGCCAGGATCTCCTCCAGTTCGGCCTGGGCTTCGGCGTACGTCATGTCGGCAGTTTGCGCGAATGTAGGGCCCGGGGCGGGGGAAAAGAACATCGACCGTGGCAATTCGCGTTCTCCCACCAAAGAAGTCTTCCAATGCAACGCTATTTACTCCTCACCGGATTCCTCCTCCTGACGGCCCTGCTGCCGGCCCAATCGCCCATCGACGTAGGCAGCGGCGGCATGCAGACCACCGCCCTCGAGCAGGGTGAGAACGGTGCCAGTCTGTTCGCCAGCGGTTTTGACGAGTCCAACGTCGGTTTCCTGCACGTCTACATCGATACCACGGAGGATCCGCTGGAAGACTACCTGTTCCGCGGCCGGGAGCTCTCCGACACCATTGTAGCCATGCTCCCCCCGCGCATTGGGGAACTGGCTGACGGCGGCACCTTCTACGGGACCATGGCGATCCACGGCATCGATGAGAATCTGTACATCACCCGCCTGGAAGGTCCGGTACGTGACCAGATCGACATGTTCGCGTTCCGCGACGGCAAGGTGGTACACCTCAAGACCCTGTCTTTCCTCGACTGCTCCGCTGCAGATTGCCAGCAACTGGACAGCTACATCACCGACCTGAACCTGGACACCAACTTCGACCTGGTCCAGATCGCCCGACGGGTCACCGCCAATAACGGTACGGCCGACGAGCGCCGCTCCGTCTACTACATGCCCCGCGACAACCGCCGCTGGCAGTTGACCGAGGAGCTGGAAGTCCCCTGGGAAGGCATCACTTTCTTTGACGGCGAGGAGCAGGACGAGCGCCGGTAATAATCCCCTACTCCTCCTCGGTGCTGCCCTGCCGCAGCTTGGTCCACACCTTATTTGCCGCGGGGGAGAGATCGATCCCTTCGGGCGGTACCCGGTACTGGGCCAGGATATCGAGCAGCACGCTGATGCGACCTTCGGTGTCGTAGAAGCGGTTCACGATAGCGATGCGCCGCTGCTCCACCAGGGCGTAGCCGGAGATGAAATTTCCCTTCTCGTAGCGGACGGTGTACCCCAACTCCTTGAGCAGGTTCTCCAGTTTCTTAAGGTTGTGCTTGGTGGTCGTGATCATGGGGCGGGGCCGCGGGTGCGGGGGTAAGTCCGGGGAGCGGCAAAGGTAGGAAGGGACGGCAGCACCGGCTTAGGCTTTGCTAAAGTACATTTGGCCCATGCGCAACTGTCTGCTTACGCTACTGCTGCTGTTCGCCGCCATGACGGGCGCGCAAACCTTCCGGGCCTCCGCCCTGGCCGGGGTGAACCTGAGCCAGATCGACGGAGACGACCTGCTCGGTTTTTACCAGCCGGGGCCCAACGCCGGGCTGCGCGTGGTAGCCATCCTCAGTGAGCGGTGGCGGGTAGGGCCGGAACTGCTATATACCCAGCAGGGCGCCCGCCGCAACCGCAACAGCCTCAACCTGAGTGACTTCAGCCGCTTCCGCCTGAACACCATCGAGATTCCCCTGATGGTGTACTACAAGGACTGGCGCGTGACCGCCGAGGCGGGCGCGGCCTACCAGCGATTGTTCGGATATACCATTTTGGACGACCGGGGAGAGGATGTCACGGCTGGCTACCCCCTCAAACAAGACCTCTTTTCCCTGCAGCTGGGGGTTACCGTTTACCTCACCCCCCGGCTCGGCGTAAATTTCCGCTGGTCGCGGCACCTGGCCGACCTGCAAACCGCCGAGTCGCCCCGACTCCGGGGACGTACCATTGCCCTGCGCGCGGTATACACCCTGGGTACCGGGGAAACGCTACCCTCTTCGTCTTCCGCCTCACCCCCACCCCAAGATGGCTACTGAACCCACCTCCCCCTCCCTCCGCGCCGTGATCGACCTGGGAACAAACACCTTCCACCTGCTCATCGCCGCAGTGCTGCCCGACGGCCGCATCGACGAGGTGTACCGGGAGCGGATCTTCGTCAAACTGGCCAGTGAAGGCATTGAAACCATCGGTCCGGCCCCCTTCGAGCGGGGCATTGCCGCGCTGCGTCACTTCCGAAAGGTGCTGGTCGAGTACCGGGCGGAAGAGGTGACGGCTATCGGTACGGCCGCGCTGCGGACGGCCTCCAACGGGGAGGTGTTTGTGCGGACCGCGGAGCTGGAGACCGGATTTATCGTGGAACTGATCCAGGGAGACCGCGAAGCCGAGTTGATCACGCGCGGGGTACTAGCTGCCCTGCCGCCCCTCGACGAGCGCATACTCATCATGGACATCGGCGGCGGCTCGACCGAGTATATCCTGGCCTCCGAGCGCGGGGTACACTGGCGACAGTCGTTCCCGATCGGGGTAGCGGTGCTCCACCGGCGCTTTCACCAAACCGATCCCATTTCCGAAGAGGAGATCCGTCACCTTGACGATCACCTCGATCATATGCTTGCCCCCCTGCGCGGCATTCTTAGGGAGTATCCCACCAATCACTTGGTAGGCGCGGCGGGTACCTTCGACGTGATGGCCGAGATTTTGCGGGACGCCGGGGCGCCCCACCACCCTACCAGCCACCGCCTCACGCTGGGGGAGCTGGACGATCTCCACTTCCGGATCATCGCCTCCACCCTCGACGAGCGGCTGGCGATGTCCGGCATTCCACATGAGCGCGCCGACCTGATCGTCGTGGCTATGCTGTTGATCCGCTACACGATGCAGGTGGCAGACATCGACCGCATCACGGTCAGTGATTACGCCATGAAGGAGGGCATTTTGCTGGGGCTGGACCGCGATTTGCTGGAATCTACTCCGGTCTGAGATTGCCGCACGGGTAGCCAGGCCTGTGGCCTGGCTCCAATAGCTAAGGAGCCGACCCATAGGGTCGGCTACCCGGGGATCCTAGCCTGATTAGGTCCATGCATTTACTTAAGTTCTACCTGGGAAGGCTCCAAATGCCATAGCCATTCCGGGTAGCCAGGCCTGTGGCCTGGCTCCAAGACGCTAAGGAGCCGACCCATAGGGTCGGCTACCCGGGCACCCGAGCCTGATTAGGTCCGGGCAATTACTTAGTTCTGCCTGGGAAGGTTCC
>JBGTHX010000056.1:0-2347 GCA_041746055.1 Lewinella sp.
TCTGGATCACCCGCCACACCACCCCCGCGTTCCAGGAAACGCCGGCCTCGGGTTTCGGAAACCGGCCGGGACGCACCCAGCCAAGGAGAAGGATGTAGGCGATGTACAGCCCCACCAGCAGTAAACTGGGATAGAGCGCCGCCCGGAATAGCGCCCCCACGCTTACCTGCAGCACACTTCCCAGCAGGACCAACACCACCGAAGGCGGAATGATCTGTCCGAGCGTGCCCGAAGCGGCGATGACCCCCGTGGCCAGCGTGGGCGGATACCCCTGGCGGAGCATGGGCGGCAGACTGATAAGTCCCATCGTAATCACGGTGGCGCCGACGATACCCGTAGAGGCCGCCAGCAGCGTACCCACCACGACCACCGACACCGCCATGCCACCGCGCACGCGGCCAAAAAGGGCGGACATACTTTCCAGCATGCGTTCGGCCAGTCCGCTCTTCTCCAACATGATGCCCATGAAGACGAAGAGCGGGACGGCGAGCAATACGGAATTGTCCATGACGCCCATGATCCGGTTGGGCAGGAGGGTGAGCACGTTGGCATCGAGGAAGCAAAAGGCGTAGAGCAGGCTCATGCCCCCGAGCGTAAAGGCGACCGGGTAGCCGTACAACACCAGCAGGAAGATGCTGACGAACAGGATCAGTGCCAGGACGGCCAGGCTCACCCTTCCTCGCTTGGTGCGGAACCCGTGACCGCGTGGTAACATTCCGCGATGCCCTGCAGGATCAGCAGCGCGGCGGCCAGAGGCACGACGGCCTTAATCGGGAAGAACCAGGGGATGCCATTGGGATTGGGGCTCCCCTCCCCCCCCGTCCAGGCATCGAGGGCATAGCGACTACTGTAATAAAGGAGCACACAGGCCCAGGGAAGGAGAAAGATCAGTCCGCCTACCAGGTTGACGGTGCGCTTGTCGCGGCGGGAGAATTTCTCGTAGAAGAGGTCGACCCGCACGTGGCGGTCCTGTTGCAGCGCGTAGGGGATCCCCAGCAGGAAGATCAGGGAAAAGAGGTGCCATTCCAGTTCGATCACCCAGGCAGCGGTGAGGGAGAAAGACCAGCGAAGCGCGACGTCCACCACCACCAGCACGATCAGTACCAGGTTGAGGTAGCCTGCCGCGCGGCCAATCCACCCGACCAGGTGCTCGACACCCGTGATTAGCGTTTTGATCACAGTGCGAGGAGTTGACGGGCGATCTGTTCCGGCTCCTCGCTGGCCAGGGTCACGCGGGTGACATCACCGGCTGCCTTGCGTTCGGCGTAGTGGTCGTAGGCTTTGTCGTAATAGACCAGGGCAACCCTTGCGGCAGTAGCGTAATCACCTTGCTCCAGCGCGTCAAGGGCGGACTGTAAGTGTTGTCCGCCCAACTTCTTACGCAGTCGTGTAAAGGCGGCTGCGAGTTCTGAATGGGGATAGCTGGCGTAATCCCTTACCAGATTATTGACCCGCCACGGCTCGGGTTGATCGAGCTGAACCACCGGCGCGGCCACCAACCGGTCGTAAAATGCTTCCGGCTGGCAGACGGTGCCGATGAGGCGGCTTTCGTCCTCGATCCATACCGTTTTTCCGCCAGGAATATGGCGCAGGGCTGCGAAGAGCAGGTTCTCGAATTCTTCCGAGGACGGCTGGGGGTCCTCGCCTAATGATCCGAAGGAGGAGCCCTTATGATTGGCGAGGCCCTCCAGGTCTACGACGGGGGCGCCGGTGCGGAGGAGGGCGTGCAGGATCCGGGTCTTTCCCGAGCCGGTAGGCCCGCTGAGTACGCGCAGGTGGTGGCGGGGTTCCGACAGCCACTGGCGGACGAATGCGCGGTAGGCCTTATAACCGCCCATGAGCTGGCTGACCTCCATACCGGCCCGCTCCAGCAGCCAGGCGACGCTGGCGCTGCGCTGTCCGCCCCGCCAGCACTGTACCACTACTTTATTATCCGGGGCGGCGCCCCGGGCGGCTACCACCAGTGAACGCATTTTGCCTCCGGCGATCTCGAGTCCGCGGAGCAGGGCATCGTCCGGCGACGCTTGTTTATACAGGGTACCGACCTCCGCGCGCTCCGCATCGGAGAACAGCGGGAGGGAAACGGCCCCCGGGGCGTGGCCGGATTCGAACTCACCGGGACTGCGTACGTCTAGGAGCACGGTGCTGGAAGGCGCGGCAAAAAAGGCTTCTGCCGATACGGTTTCCATACGGGGGAATGCTTGAGAATGGGAAGGTGGGAAAGATAGCAAAAAAGGCAACTTACCTTTACCGCCATGCGGATCACGGTATTCTCCAGGGGGCCCAGTCTCTATAGCACCCGACGGCTCGTGGAGGCGGGCGAAGCGCGGGGGCACCGCATGGACGT